>CATPBV010000325.1 GCA_955652345.1 uncultured Solirubrobacteraceae bacterium
CGCCGGACCCGATCCCCACACCGGCGAGCCCGCCGGACCCGATCCCCAAGACGCCGACGAGCACTCAGCGGAGACCGGGTCGCGACTGCCAGGCCTGGGAGAGCAGTGGCAGGCCGCGAATGGCTCGTGGCGAACACTGCGGCTCGGTCCCGAGGAAGGCTGGCCAAACCCGGTCGTCTGGCCGCCCGGCGGCGGTGACGTGGCTCGAGGTGCCACTGGAAGCGGCTCGGATGCGGCGGAGCCGCAGCCCGCCGCCGCCGACCCGGGTGCCGCTGTCCTCGCAGGAGCCACGGCAGGGATGCCGCCGCCCCCGCCCGGACCGTCGCCGCCTTCTGCGCCCCGAGCAAGACAGTCCGAGCCCGCGCCGACGCACGACGACGCTGATCCGCTGCCCCCGGCGCAGGAACCACCCCAAGGCCGGCTGTGAGCGGTCGGCTGACATACCGCTTCGGGCCGCTCGAGCGGCGCGGCCTGTTCGGTGGGATCCGTGCCGGGCAGGCCGGCCTCGTCGCCGTCGGCGCGCTGCTCGCGATCGTCGTCCTCGACCAGGCGCCGACCGCAAGCGGCGCGCTGGCCGCCGTGCTGTTGCTTGCCACGGCGGTCGTCCTTGCGGTCGCGCCGATCGGCCGCCGCACGGCGGCGGAGTGGGCGCCGGTGCTCGCGTCGTTCGCGTTGCGGGCGCTGCGACGGAGGACACGGTTCGCATCGAGAGCGCCCGCGCGCGGAATGCTCGCACGTGGACAGGCCTCGTCTTGGCGAAGGCGGCTCCTGCCCGCGGCGCCGCACGCTCCGCGTTCCGTGCGATCCGTTCGGATCGTCGAGGCGGCCTACCGGGACCGACCGCTGGGAGCGCTCAGCGAGCAGTCCGGTCGCCGGTTGACCGCGGTGCTGGCTTGCCGGGTCGGGTCGTTCTCGCTGCTCGATCCGGAAATCCAGGAGCGCCGCCTGGCGAGGTGGGGGCTGGTGCTCGCCGGTAGCGCGGCTACTCCCTTGCGCAGGCTCCAATGGATCGAGCGCACGGCGCCGGCACAGGGCGACGAGCTGGCACGCTGGCTGCACGCTGAGCGCGATCCGGCGGTGCCGCTGCGCGGAACGCCGATGATCGAGTCCTACCTCGAGCTGATCGGGACCACGGCGAGGGTCACGCAGGAGCACGAGATCCTGCTCGCCGTCCAGGTCGACGCGCGCCGAGTCCGCGACCGCGGCAAGGGCGCGCCGGAGCGGGCGCTGATCGAGCAGACCGAGCGAGTCGCCCAGGGCTTGGAGGCGGCGGAGGTGAGCGTCCTCGGGGCACTCAGCTCGCGAGCGCTCGCGCGGGCGCTCCGGACAGCCTTCGATCCGTACTGCCGCAGCGAGCTCGCGGCCCTCGAGACCGTCGATCCGGACCGCAAGGGCCTCGCCGAGGCGAACGCCTGGCCGCTCGGCACGCAGGAGAGGTGGGATCACTACAGGACCGACGGGGCGGTTCACGCGACTTACTGGATCGGGGGCTGGCCGCGAGTCGACGTCTCGCCCCTGTTCATGGACGCGCTGCTTGGTCGATCGAGCGCGGTGAGGACCGTTGCGGTCACGTTCGAGCCGGTACCGCCTCAGCGCTCGACCCGCGAGGTCGAGGCGGCCGTGACCCGGGATCGCGCCGATCGCGAGCTCCGCCACCGCTTCGGCCAATCGGAGACCGCCAGACAGCGCCAGGCTCAGGAGGCGACGATGCGCCGCGAGGCAGAGCTTGCCGACGGGCATGGCGAGGTGCGCCTGGCTGGGTTCGTCACGGTCTCCGGGCGGGATGAGGACGACCTGCGCAGGGCGTCATCGGAGGTGCACGATCACGCGGCGCGCGCTCGCCTGGAGCTACATCGCATGTACGGCCAGCAGGCCGAGGCGTTCACCTTCACTCTCCCGCTGTGCAGAGGCCTCAGGTGAGGGTGCCCGCCGTCGCACTTCTCGACCCCGGGAGGCTGCGTTGAGCCTCGCGACACCGTTCGTCACCTATCTGTGGCACTACCTCGTTGCGCGGCTGCTGTACGACGAGCTCATCAGACCGCTGCTCGCAGGCCGAGTGCTCGCGCTCGTGCCGCTCGCCGCCATCGTCGCGTTGTCCGTGCTCGCGTACCGCGCGATCAGACGATCGAGGTCCAGGCGCTCGAGATGAGCCTGCGCAGCACGGAGCGTCCCGGCCACCGCTGCACCACGCGGCACGCCCAGGCGATCTACCCGTTCATGGCTGCCGGCGGGCTCGGAGGCCGCGGGGTGTTCATCGGCCGCGACTCGAGCGGCGGGGCATTCTGCTTCGACCCATGGGTGCTGTATGGAGATGGAGCCCTCGATGACCCCAACGCGATCGTGCTCGGAAAGCTCGGTCAGGGCAAGAGCGCGCTCGTCAAGACGCTCCTATGGCGGATGCTGCTGTTCGGCCGCCGGGCATTCGTACTCGACGTCAAGCGCGAGTACGGCCCCCTCTGCGCCGCCGCCGGAGTCAAACCGATCTCGCTCGTGCCTGGCGGGGAGATCCGGCTGAACCCGCTTGCGTCGCGCCCCGAGGAGCACGCGCAGCTCGAGCTGCTCAGAGCAGTGACCGTCACCGCGCTGGGCCAGCGGCTCTCGCAGATCGAGGCCGCGGCTCTGCGCGAGGCACTGCGTTCGGTGCGGCTCGCTGGCATCTCCGAGCCGACGCTCCGCGACATCGCGGCAGTCATGTTCGACCCGCTGGCTGAGATGGCACAGCGTCTGTCCACCACTCCCGAGACGCTGTCCCGTGACTGCCGTCGGGCGGCCCTTGCGCTTCAGGACCTATGCGAGGGGCCTCTGCGCGGGATGTTCGACGGGCCGACGAGTCCCGGGCTCGATCTCGATGCGAAGCTGCTTGTGCTGGACCTCCATGCGGTCAGGGACTCGCCCGCGGTCGGGATCCTGATGGCGTGCGCCACGGCTTGGATGACCGCGTTGCTGGCGCGGATGGCGGAGCGGCCGGGCCGGGAGCGGCTCATCAACGTGGCCGACGAGTCATGGAAGATCGTGCAGCACACCGGCCTTGGGGAGTGGTTTCAGTCCAACTTCAAGCTCGCTCGCCAGTTCGGGGTGATGAACCTCGTGGTGCTCCACAAGCTCGCCGACCTGCAGGCGGCCGGCGACGCAGGATCGAGGGCCGCCCGGATCGCGGAGGGACTCGTGGCCGATGCCTCGACACGAATCGTCTACCACCAGGACGAGAGCCAGGTCCCGCTGACCCGGTCGCTCCTCGGACTGTCCGAGAGCGAGGCGCAGCTGATCTCGATGCTCTCGGCGGGACAGGCGCTGTGGCGGGTGGGGAGCCGCTCGTTCGTCGTGCAGCACTACCGCTCGCAGTTCGAGGCGGGCATGACCAACACCGACACCGGGATGCGGGTGAGCGACGCGCGCATGGAGCGCGGATGACAGGCCAGCGTTCCGACGGCATCTCCGACGGCGCAATCGTGGCCGCCGTCGCTGGAGTCGCCGCGCTCGGCGCCCTCGTCTGGCTGTGGGGTGGCGTGGCGGGGGCGCTGTTCGGCCGAGGCTGGCCAGATGTCGCGGTCGGGCAGCTTCTCGGCGTGGCGATCCGGCTGCCAGGCCGCCTGGCGGATCCCGCGCTCGCATGGCCTGCGAGTGTTCGCTCGGTCCTGCCGGGGCCTGCCGGCTTCTACGGCGGGCTGGGGTTGCTCGCCGTCGTGGCGATGACGCTCGCGTTGGCGGCGGCCCGGATGCGGGTTGCCCGCACGATGGGGGGGCACGACCCCGGAGCACGATGGGCCGTCGGTGGGGACCTCCGGACGCTCAGGCCCGCGCTTCGCCTTCCGCGCCGCGACGGGGCCAACCGACGCGAGGGTGGCCGGATCGTGCTCGGGCGTCTGGCAGGCCGCGCTCTACACGCGGAGCGCCGTCATGCGCTCGTCGCCTTCGGCCCCCCGCAATCGGGCAAGTCCGCGGGACTGGCCGTCCCGGCGCTGCTCGAGTGGGAGGGCCCGGCGGTCGCGTCCTCGATCAAGACCGATCTGCTCGCGGTCACCGAACGCAGACGCCGCGCCCTCGGCGAGGTGCTGATCTTTGATCCTTTCGCGCTCTCCAACGCTCGGACCCACACGTGGTCGCCGCTCGCTGGCTCGGGCACATGGGACGGGGCGCTGGAGGTCGCCTGGCGGCTGGCGTGCGCCGGCGAGGTCGATCAACGTGGCGTCGACGGGGGCGACTTCTGGGCGATCGCCGCCGAACAGCGCCTCGCGCCGCTGCTGTTCGTGGCGGCGCGGACCGACGCGCGGATCGACTCGGTCGTCCGCTGGGCGTACGGACAGGGAACGCGGGAGCTTCACGAGTCTCTCGCCCGGATCGCGGGAGAGGCGGCCGACGAGGACCGGCTCGCCGACGCGCACGCCGCATACGACGCGGTCCACGCATTCGAGGCGCAGGCCGACCGCACGCGATCCTCGATCGAGGCGACCGCGCAGACCCTGCTGCGCGCCTATCGCTTCGCGCGGGTTGCGCGCTCGGCGCAGTCGAGCGAGATCACCGCGGACCGGCTGCTCGACAGCGCCGCCACGCTGTACCTCGTGGGCGACGCCAAGGCGTCGAAGTTGCTTCGGCCGATCTTCCTGGCCCTGCTCTCGGAGGTGGTCGATCGCGCGTATGAGCGCGCAACCCTCGCCGGGGGGCGCCTCGAGCGTCCGCTCCTGCTGTGCCTGGACGAAGCCGGAAACGTGGCCCCGCTGCCTGCGCTCGGGGAGATCGCGTCGACCGCTCCAAGCCACAACATCCAGCTGATCTCGATCTTTCACGACCTCGCTCAGGCCCGCAGCCGCTACGGCCGACAGGCCGAGACGGTGATCAACAGCCACCGAGCTCGGATGCTGCTTCCGGGGGTGGCGGACCTCGAGACGCTCAGGTACTTCGCGGGCCTGGTGGGCGAGGAGGAGGCAAGGGACATGACCAGGACGACCGGCCCCGGCGGCACGACGCGATCGACAGGCCGGCGGCGACGGCCGCTGGTGACCGCCGAGTCGCTGAGGCAGCTCCCGGAGGGTCACGCGCTCCTGGTGTACGGACGGATCCCGCCGACTCGCGTCCGGTTGCGGCTGTGGTTTGCGGACCGGCGGCTACGGAGACTTGCGGAGGCGCGGTGAGCCTGCACGGACGTAAGCCTCCTTCGACGGCGGGGCGCCGCCCACTCGTCACCCAGATGGGACCGGAGAATCGTGGGCATGGTGCGACAACGGCCGCAGTCTCGGCCGAGCGTGTCGCGCCATGCACACCCCAGGATCCTGCTGCGAAAAGCTCGGCTCCGAATGCAGCTCCTGACGCATCATGCACACGAAAACGCTGGTAATGCACGCCGGTCCGGGCTGCCGGACGGTCGGCCAAGACCCAATATGAGCCTGCAAGAACCCGACGACGGATCCTGGGGCGAGTCCGACGATGACTGGTATGACGCGCCCACGCCGCGCTGGCCGCTTGATTGGCGCGGGCTCTACCCGCGCGAGCGATGGGCGTGGTTCGAGCGGCTGTGGAGCGACGCGTGTGCGCTCCAGGAGCGCTACCGGCTGGCGATCAGGTCGGGATGGTGGGAGGACCAGGTGCAGGTGGAAGCGCTCGCGGCGCTCGCGGCTTGGGTGGGGCGCTACGACGCGGGCGAGTGGGACGACCCACCGGGCAAGCTGGCGCTGCTGCACGACCTCGAGCGGGTCGCGCTGCTGCTGCGCGATGGTCGCGAGCCGTTCGCGCCGGACCGCGATCGGCTGGCGTTCTCTCGCTACTTGATCGATCTGGGCTGCCAGCCGCCCCCGGGCAGGGGCGCCAGATGCGATCCTGCCTGAATGGGTCGCGAGCATGCGTTCCCGCTCGGCGCCGCCGTCACGCTCGAGCAGCTCGACGAGGATCCGCACCCCGTTCTCGCGCGTTTGCGCGCAAGCGAACCCGTGTCGTGGCTGCCCGCGCTCGGCGGCTGGCTGGTCACCCGGTACGACCTTGCCGTCGAGGTGATGCGAGATGCCTCGACGTTCACGGTCGACGATCCGCGCTTCTCGACCGCCCGCATCATCGGGCCGAGCATGCTGAGCCTCGATGGGCACGAGCACCGCCGGCATCGGGAACCGTTCGTCCCGCCATTTCGATCGTCGTCCGTGCGCGAGCGCTTCGCGGGTCCCGTTGCCGATGAGACGCGGATCTTGCTCGAGCGGATTGCGCCGGCTGGGGCCGCCGAGCTGCGCCGCTCGTTCGCGGGCCCCCTCGCGGCCAAGATCGTCACGCTGGCGCTCGGGTTCGGCGAGGGAGAGGTCGGGGATGTCCTGCGCTGGTACGACTCGATCGTCGCGGCCGTGACCGACATCACCGCCGGGCGGGGGATACCCGCCTCCGGTCAGGAGGCGTTCGACGCCCTTGGCGGGCGGGTGCGCACCGTGATCGATGCCGGGGAGGGCGAATCGCTGCTCTCGAGCGTCGCCGCAATGGCGACGTTGAGCACCGACCAGATCGTGTCGAACGCCGCGGTGCTGCTGTTCGGAGGGATCGAGACGACCGAGGGGATGATCGCCAACGCCCTCATGCACCTGCTACAGGCCCCCGACCAGCTGGCTGCCGCGCGGGCGGATTCGACGGCGCTCGATGCAGCCATCGAGGAGTCGCTCCGGCTCGAGCCGGCCGCGAGCGTGATCGACCGCTATGCGACGGCCGACGCCTCCCTCGACGGGACTTCGATCGCGCGCGGTGATCTGGTCCGTGTTTCGATCGCCGGCGCCAATCGCGATCCCGCTGTCTTCGCCGATCCCGACCGCTTCGATCCGGGGCGATCGGGTCCCCGCCGGCACCTGGCGTTCGCGCATGGTCCGCACGTTTGCGTCGGGATTCACCTCGCACGCCTGGAGGCTCGCGGCGCGATCGCGGAGATCTTGGATCGCCTGTCCGGATTGCGACTGGACCCGCGCCGCCCTCCAGCGGTGCGCGGGCTCGTGTTCCGCAAGCCGCAGACGGTGCACGCCGTCTGGGATCCGTGAGATGCAGATCCGACCCGCGGTACCCGAGGATGCGACGGTGATTTCGGAGCTGCTGGCAGCCCTCGGTTATCCGGCGACGCCGGCGCAGGTGCGGGAGCGGCTGAGCACCCTCGACGACTCCGACTGCGTGCTTCTCACCGACGGTGGGTTGATCGCACTACACCGCATCCCCCGGCTTGCAGAGGGTGACGTACTCACACGCATCACGGCGCTCGTCGTGGCGCCGGAGCATCGGAGCAAGGGCGTTGGGCGGGCACTGCTTCGCGCCGGTGAAGGGGTGGCGAGCCGCTGGGGATCCCGCCTGCTCGAAGTCTCGAGCGGGCGGCGCCCGGAGCGCGATGCCGCTCACGCGTTGTACCGGGCCGAGGGCTTCGAGGACGCCGGCACCGACTCCGCGCGGTACTGGAGGCGGCTCGACCCGGAGTGAGACCCGACCCGGGGACGCGAGCACCGCGTACGACATGATGCGCGGCACCCAACCTAGTCCAAGGAGGACTCCAGATGGCGCTGAGCAGGCAACGAGCCCGTAGGCCCCGCGAGCAGCCAACCGAAGGATCGGCAGGTCTCGCCGACCCGCTGGTGCAGATGCCCGCGCGGGAGCTCCCGCAGGCGGGTCTCGGTCTGAGCGAAGCGTACGAGCTGATCTCGAGCGAGCTGGTGCTCGACGGCCAGGCCCGGCTCAACCTCGCGACGTTCGTCACCACCTGGATGCCGTCAATCGCCGCGAAGCTGATGGCCGAGACGGCCGACAAGAACATGATCGACAAGGACGAGTATCCGCAGACCGCGGAGATCGAGTCCCGCTGCATCGACATGATCGCGCGCCTGTGGAACTGCCCCGACCGCGGGCAGGCGACGGGCTGCTCGACTACGGGCTCGAGCGAGGCCGCGATGCTCGCCGGCCTCGCGCTCAAGTGGCGCTGGCGCGAGCGGATGCGCACAGCGGGCAAGCCGTGCGATCAACCGAATCTGGTGATGGGCGCCAACGTCCAGGTGTGCTGGGAGAAGTTCTGCCGCTACTGGGACGTCGAGCCACGGTTGGTTCCGATGGAAGGCGATCGCTTTCACCTGAGCGCGCACGAGGCGGTCGCTCGTTGCGACGAGAACACGATCGGGGTGGTCGCGATTCTCGGCTCGACGTTCGACGGCAGCTATGAGCCGGTCGCGGAGATCGCGGCGGCGCTCGATGGGCTCGCCAGTGAGCGGGGGATCGACGTGCCGCTTCACGTCGACGCCGCGTCCGGCGGTTTCGTCGCCCCGTTCGTGCAACCGGACCTGCACTGGGATTTCCGGATCGAGCGGGTGCAGTCGATCAACGCCTCAGGCCACAAGTACGGCCTGGTGTATCCCGGGGTGGGCTGGGCGCTCTGGCGCTCATCCGACGCGCTACCACACGACCTGATCTTCGACGTCAACTATCTCGGCGGTCACATGCCAACGTTTGCGCTGAACTTCTCGCGCCCCGGCAGCGAGGTGATCGCCCAGTACCTGATGTTCACCGGCCTCGGGCACGACGGATACCGCAAGGTGATGCAGGGCTCGCAAGCTGTCACCAAGCATCTCTCGAAGGGGATCGCCGAGCTCGGCCCCTACCGGCTCATCTCGGACGGCAGCGATCTACCGGTGTTCGCGTTCGCACTCGCACCCGAGACCCAGCACTACACCGTGTTCGACGTCTCCGATCGCCTCAGGCAGCGAGGCTGGCTGGTGCCCGCGTACACGTTTCCGCCGAACCGCCAGGATCTCAGCGTGCTGCGAATCGTCGTACGTGTGGGGATGACGATGGAGATGGCGGACCTGCTCCTCGAGCACCTGCGCGAGCAGACCGAGATACTCGAATCGCTCGATGGCCCGCTCCCGGCGCAGAAGCCAGATCGCAGGCACGCGTTCTCACACAACTGAAGCTGTTGCGCCCGCGTCCGCCCGCCACCCGCCGGCCCTGTTAGTGCCCGAGTGAGCTAGATCAGCCCGGCGAGCTCGCTCGCCGCAGCCTCGATCTCCGCGGGCGTACTTGCCTCGAGCACAGCTTGCAGATCGAGCACCCGCAGGCCGAATGTGTCGAGCTCCCGCGTGCCCACGATCGCGTGACATGGGACTCCCGCCTGACGTGCGCGCGTCGCGACCTCGGACACGAGCTTGCCCGCCAGGCTCTGCTCGTCGAGCTTGCCCTCGCCGGTGACCACCGCTCGGGCCTGGCGCATGCGGCGGTCGAAGTCGCCCGCGTCGAGGATGAACGCGGCGCCCGGGACGAGCTCGGCCCCGAGCACCGCCCACAGCCCTCCTGCCAGCCCACCAGCGGCGCCGGTCATCGAGACGCCCCGGGGATCTCGATCCCAGCCGCGCGCGAGCTGCGCAAGCCGTCGGCTGAGCTGCTTGACATCCGCGGGATTCGCACCCTTCTGGGGCCCGAACACGCGGGCGGCGTCCTCGAACGGCGTGCGCACATCGCATAGAACAATCAGCTTGGCGCCGCCGAGGCCACCGCCCCGTTCGAGCGCCCGGATCGCACCTACGCCGCCGTCGGTCGTAGCGCTCCCCCCGACACCGACGTAGACCGTCCGGGCCCCGTCGCCGACCGCGGCGCCGATCAGCTCGCCAGTCCCCTGAGTGCTCGCCTTCATCGGATCCCGCTCGCGACGGTCAACGAGATGCAGACCGCTCGCCGCGGCCGTCTCCACGATCCCGATCGGTGAGCGCGTGCCGGCGCCGATGAGACCAAACGCCGCTTCGATCGGCCTGCCCAGCGGATCGTGCACCGCTGCGGTCCGCGTCTCGCCACCGAGAGCCGCAAGCAGCGCGTCAAGCGTGCCCTCCCCTCCGTCCGCGACCAGGCACACGTCGGTGAGACGCCCGCGCCGTCGCAAACCGCGCTCGATCGCCCGTGCGACCTCGACCGCGGTCAGCGTCCCCTTGAACGAGTCGGGGGCAATGAGAATGGTCTTGGGGACTCCCTTGATCGCGGGAGTATGGCCTGCTTAGTCAAGCTGACCCGAGCACCGTGTGCACGTCGGCAAGGGTGCGTAACGCGTCACGATGCGCTTGCGAGTGCGCGCTTGCCGCGCTATGCACAGCTGACGTGCATAAGACGGCACGCACGACTCGCCGTACACGCCGTGACGTGCCATGCACACTGAAAACTCTGCGGCCGGAGACGCGCCCCGGTGAGCGCATTCTGCGTGGGCCCCGGCTGGATTGGTCTGGACCGTGCGTACGTGGAGCTGGCCGCCATGTCGCCGGATCAGCGGGTCGTCAGGCCCGAGCTGATACCGCCGGCCGATGTTGTTGCGGCCGTAATCGAGTTCGTCGCGGACGACACCCTCAGTGGCGGGATCGGCATTCTGGAGGGCGGCGCACCCCTCCGCCTTGTCTGTTAGCGGTGTTGGGGTGCCGAGCGCAGAGGTATCGGGACTCGATGGAAGCAGCCGTTATTGCTGCATCTGGTCGAGCTTGCAGTCCATGGGCGCCTTGTCCTCCCGCCAGCGCAGGATCCTGGTCCCGTGTCGTATCCGGCCGCCGCTGACGTGGTCGAAGGTCACCTCGACGACCAGCTCCGGGCGCAGCTCGATCCATTCGAGCTCCCTCTCACTCTGCCAGCGGCTGGGATCGCCGTGACCGCGGTTGCCGGTCTCGTACGCGGCCAAGCGTCCAACGAGTGCCCGCTTCTCGCTCGCTCGCAGCCCCGAGGAGTGCCCGACGACGTGCAGCTCTCCCGAGTCGTCGTACAGGCCGAGAATCAGTGACCCGACCGTGTCCGGCTCCTTCCCGGGCCGGTAACCGACGACGACCGCGTCGATCGTGCGGGCGCGCTTGACCTTGACCATGCCGGTCCGCTGACCGGGCCTGTACGGCGCGGCGCAGTCCTTCGCCACGACCCCCTCGCCGCCGCGAAGCCAAGGCTTGGCCTCGTCGACCGAGCTCGTGAGCGGCGTGAGGTCCAGCCGGCCGCCGAAGTTCGCCTCGAGCCCGCGGCGGCGGTCGGCGAACGGGCGCTCGAGCCACGCCTCGTCGTCGAGAGCGAGCTGATCGAACGCGATATAGCGGGCGGGAGTCTGCTCGGCGAGCAGCGCGATCCGCGACTCCGCAGGGTGGATGCGCTGCTGAAGCGCGTTGAAATCCTCCGCGCCATCCGCGCCGTCGATCACGATCTCGCCGTCGAGGACGTAGCGGCCTTCGGGGAAGCGGAGCTCGGGGAAATACCGGGCCAGAGGCTTGCCGCCGCGGGACTGGACGACGACCTCCGGACCGTCGACGAATACGATCGCTCGGAAGCCGTCGTACTTGGGTTCATACGACCACCCTTCGCCGACCGGGAGCTCGGTCTTCGAGCGCGCAAGCTGGGGCTGGAGCGGGGGCTTGAGCGGAAGCTTCACGGTCCAGCGATGCTATGCGATCGCCCGTCTGATCGCCGGACGCTTGCGGGCCTGGGCAGGACGCGGACGGCCGGTACGATCCATTCGTGACTTCGGAGGCCGCCACCCCAGCCGAGGAGGAGTACCTCCAGACGCTGTTCTGGCTGTTCGAGGCGGGCCTACCGATGACCGCAGCGAACTTGTCGCGCGCGATGCAGCTGTCAGCTCCCACCGTCCACGAGATGCTCGGCCGACTGGAGCGAGATGGCTACGTCGTGCGCAACGCCGAGCGGACGATCGAGTTCACCACGGACGGCCGCCAGGACGCCGAGCGGATCGTCGGTCGTCACCGCATGATCGAGCGCTTCCTCACGGACGTGGTCGGGGTTCCCTGGGACGACGTCCACGAGGAGGCTGAGCATCTCGAGCACGCGATGACGCCGCGCTTCGAGGAGTACGTCCGGTCGGCGGTCGGCGACGCGAAGACATGCCCGCACGGACATCCGATCCGAGTCGGGGAGCGGATCGACGGGGTGCCCTTGGCGGACTGCGAGCCTGGCGCACGGGTGATGATCCTGCGCCTGGAGAACGAGGCCGAGGACCTCCTGCACTACCTGAAGGGAGCCGGAATCGAGCCCGGAATGGAGGGCGAGATCGTGGCCAACGATGGCGAGCTCGTGTCGGTGCGCAGCGGAGACCAGCTGGCGAGCATCACCGCGAGCGTCGCCGAGACCGTGTCGGTGATCGCCGACCCTTCGCCGCCGCCGCGGATTGCGCTACCTGAGCAGCTGGTTCTCGGGCGCGAGCGCTACGGCCGCTGAGCAGTAGCCGGAGGCACTAGCTGACCCCGGCGGTATCGCGGCTGCGCCCGCCTGCCACAACCTCGGCGTAGGCCTCGGCCAGGCGTTTGACGCCCTGCTCGATCTCGGCGGGAGTGACGCCGGAATACGCAAGCCGCAACGAAGACTCCGCTCCCTCCAGCACGAAGTCGGAGCCCTTTACGAACTGGACGTCCCGCTCGACGGCCGCGGTGAAGAGCGCGCTGACATCGGTGCCGCGGGGCAGATCCACCCACAGGAAGTAGCCACCCTCGGGCGGCTCGAAGCGAGCATCGGGCAGCTCCCGGGCGAGCGCCTCGCATAGCGTCTGGGCCCGCTCCCGCAGGGCGCCCTTGACGGTTTCGATCGACCGATCGAGCGCGCCGCCTGCGCAGAACTCATACACGATCCCTTGGGAGATCATGCTTGGCGCGATGTAGGTCACCGTCGCGAGCTTCGCGATCCGGGCGATCAGGTCCACCGGCCCGATCAGGTAGCCGACGCGAATCCCTGGGCAGACGGTCTTAGAGAACGACGAGGCGTATACGACTGTGTCGCCGTCCATCGACAGCATCGAGGGCAGCGTTTCGCCCGCGAAGCGCAGCGACCAGTACGGATCGTCCTCGAACACGACGAACTCGTGCGCCCGGGCAAGGTCGACGAGCGCCCGGCGCTTGGCGACCGACAGCGTGTAGCCGGCGGGGTTCTGGAACGTGGGGATGATGTGGGCGAGCTTCGGGCTCGCGCCGGCCGCGAGCAGTCGCTCCAGCGCCGCGACGTCGATCCCGTCGTGCTCGAGCTCGACTGCGCGCACCTCCGCGCCTCGGTTTCGCAGCGCCTGAAGCGTGCGGTCGTAGGTGGGCCGCTCGACGACCACACAGTCACCGGGCTCGACCAGTGCATCGAACAGGAAGGCGTCGGCCTGCATCGACCCGTTCGTGACCAGGACCCGCTCCGGCTCGACCTGATGGCGCTCGGCGATCCAGCGCCGAAGCGGCGGGTAGCCGACCGACGTCCCGTAGGCAGTCAGACCCGCGGGATCATTCTCAAACGCCTGTTCGGCAGCGCCTCTGAGCCCGACGACGTCGATGATGTCGAGTGACGGCGCGCCGCGCGCGAATGAGATCGGCTTGTCCACCGCACCTAAGATACGCGACCGGCAAGCGGTACACCGCTTTGGCCGAGCCGTCCTACCGCTACGCGGGTAGCAGACATATCGTTCCGCCGTCGCGACGAGCGGACATCCCAGACCGGGAACGCCCGCTCGCCGCTCGCCGGCGCTCAGCCCGAGTTCGACGCGCCGTAGATCGTGAAGTTGAACGCGCTGTCGACTGAGGATCCGCTGGAGTTGTACGTAAACACCCCGGCCTCCGCTCCGCCACCCGCCGTGCCGGTACCGATCTCTCCGGGACCTCCCTGGAGGTTCGCGTGGATCACATAGTGCGACATGTCGCCGATCCCCGGGATGGTGATGTAGTACAGGCCCGTGCCCGCCGCGTGCGAGATGGTGGGCTGACCTCCGAGGGTGTTGAACCATCCGTAGTAGGTTCCGTGACCTGGCCCCCGTCGGTCACGTGTCCGCCGGCGAGCGCGACCCCACGACCGCCGGTGAGCTGGAACGCCGACGCCGGCTGGCCGCCGAGCTGCGCGGCGTTATCCGCATTCGTCGCGTTCGTCGAGTTGGTCGCCGAGTCCGCGCTCACGGCATGCAAGGCGGTCTGCGCGCTGGCGGCCCTGTCGGCTTGACCAGCGAGTGGGACCTTGCCCAGCGTCTGGACGTTGATCTGTGTTCCGGTGAGAGTGTGGCTACGGAGACGGTTACCCGACAGCGAGCGCTTCGCGATGAGC
>CATPBV010000326.1 GCA_955652345.1 uncultured Solirubrobacteraceae bacterium
GAGCAGGCTCCGGCGCTGCAGGATGCGCTGGAAGAGCGTGGCTTCGAAGTCCTCGATGACTGCGGTCGGGGGGGAGTCGAGCTCACCAGCTACGTCAACGACGATCTTGCTCGCCAGACAACCGACGCGATGTCGCTGTTCCTACAGGAGGTTCGCCGGTATCCGCTCCTCAGCCGGGACGAAGAGGTGGAGCTCGCCCAGCGGATCGAGCGCGGGGACCTGGAAGCAAAGGAGCGGCTCGTCAACTCGAACTTGCGGCTTGTGATCGCGAACGCCCGCAAGTACCAGGGCCAGGACCTCCCGCTCCTCGACCTGATCCAGGAAGGGATTCTGGGCCTGATCCGGGCCGCCGAGAAGTTCGACTGGCGCAAGGGCTTCAAGTTCTCGACCTACGCCACCTTCTGGATCCGCCAGGCGATCCAGCGGGCGCTCGACAACCGGGCGAGGACCATCCGCCTCCCGGTGCATCTCGGCCAGCGAGAGCGCAAGATCGCCCGCGCCCAGGGTGAGCTCGCCGCCAAACTCGGTCGTGAGCCGACCGACGAGGAGCTCGCCCAAGCGGCCGAGCTGAGCGTCGAGGAGGTGCGCGAGGCGCGCGAGGCCGCTCGGGTCGTCACGAGCCTCGACCGGCCGGTCGGCGAAGAAGAAGAGACCTCATTCGGCTCGCTGGTTCCGAGTGGCGAGCCGAGCCCAGAGGATGAGGTCGAGATCGTGCTTGCGAGAGACGCGCTGCGCCAGGCGCTCGCGAGGCTGCCAGACCGCGAGCAGGCGGTCGTCCGGCTCAGATACGGGATCGACGGCGAAGGTCCGGCGCCGCTGAGCGAGACCGGCCGGCGGCTGGGGATCTCGAGTGACGCGGTCCGCAGGCTCGAGCGCCAGGCGCTCTCCGCGCTTGCCGAGAGCCGCGAGCTCGAGGCGATGCGCCCCGCTGCCTAGAACGGGTCTCCGGAACAAAAGACAGGATTCGGGAACGTTTGACGCCCGGCTGGGGTCATAACCAGAGATACGTGCGTCTTACCACCAGCAGGGAGGTTTCTCGATGACTAGGTTCGTAGGCGCGGCGATAGCCGCGTTGGTACTCGGCGTTGCCGCGGTGCCCGCCACCGCCCACTCGCGTGGCTTCAACCGCCCCGGCGACATCCTGATCGCCGACCAGTTCAACAACAGAGTGGTCGAGATCAACGCCCACCACGAGATCGTGTGGTCGTTCGGCAACGGCTCGATCGTGCCCGGCCCCCATTCGGTCGTCGGCGTGAATGACGCCGAGCGCGTCGGCAATCTGACGCTGATCGCGGGCACCGGTTCGCCGCCCTCACCGTCCCCCTCGGAGCCCGGCTGCGAGAAGAACGGCTGCGCCGACAACCGCGTGTTCTTCGTGAACGCGGACGGCAAGATCGTGTGGCAGTACGGCGAGGCCGGAGTCACCGGCGCAGGCCCCAACCAGCTCAACACGCCGGTGTTCGCCGCGGCCCTGCCCGGCCACCACGTCCTGATCACCGATCAGGGCAATGCGCGGGTAATCGAGGTCAACCACGCCAAGCAGATCGTCTGGCAGTACGGCATGACAGGCGTGTCGGGCGACCGCCCCGGCCAACTCAACAACCCCAACAGCGCTGAGCTGCTGCGCAACGGGCACATCTTGATCGCGGATGAGAACAACAACCGCGTTATCGAGGTCACCCGCGAAGGCCACATCGTTTGGCAGTACGGCGTCCCGTCGAACACCAACATCATCAACGGTGCCGCGTTCGCAAGCCGTCTGCCGAATGGCGACACGCTGATCACCGACGCGGGCAACAGCCGCGCCGTCGAAGTCAACCACGACAAGCAGGTTGTCTGGAGCTATGTGACCAACAAGCGGCCGGGGAGCATCGAGGCGCCCGCGCCGACGAGAGCCGTTCGGCTGGACAACGGGGACACGCTGATCTCCGACCAGTTCAACGACCAGGTGATCGAGGTCAACCACGACAAGCAGATTGTGTTCACGCAGGGCATGATCAATGTCGATGGCACCGGCTTCAATCAGCTGAACGCGCCGTATGACGCGAAGCGGATCGGCGACTACACGGGGTTGACCAACCCGATCGGCCACTGATCCTGGGGGCTACGCCCGCCTGGCCGACAGGTCGGGAGCGTCCGATCGCCGCCACAAGCGGCGATCGGGCGCGACCGGCGCACATCGCCTATCTCTGGTTGGCGACTTGCTCCGCTCGAGCGTGAATGAGCGCGCGCAGCTGCGCGCGCTCGCGGTGCGCGTCGCGCCCGAGCACCCGGCGCGCAGCGATTCGAGTCGCGAACGTGAGCATCTGAGCTCCATCGTCCAGCGCGCGCGCCCTGGACCCTAGCCTCGTTCCGACGACCTCGCGCCGGCGCTTGGCAAGCAAGTCGTAGGGCTCCCTGCAGTCCCGTAGAGAACGCGACTCGGCAGGCCGACACTCATCAGGTGTATGCCCGCGATTGGTGGACCTTGCCCGCCCTGGCGAATCAGGACACACCACTTGTCGTCCGGAAAGGCGGCAGCAAGAGCGGTCAGGAGCGTGTGCGTGTAGCGAGCGAGACCGCGCCCGGCCGGCCGTATCAGGCTCCGTCCATCGACTGCTATCCGCACGCCCGCCGGGGTCTGGTCGTTTCGACAAGCATCTTCCTCAGACGCGCGCTCACCGGTACGCGTGCGCCACAAGCCTGCCCTGCTGAAAACGAAAGCGCTCTCCCCTTACGCGTCGGGCCGTCGTTCTCGCGAAACGGTAGAGGCGTCTTTCGCTGTACACCACGACTCGCGAGAAACCTGTTTCACCCAGCATCGCAACGATCGCGGCCTTATTTGGTCCCCACCAATTCGACGGATCGCCGCTGACTTCGTCGCCAGGGTAGAAGGCCATGGCAGGGCGCTGCATCTCGAGCAGATCTGCATGGGTTTCCACGACTAGCAGGTGAGTGCACACACTACTGGCAGCGCGCAGGTACCTCCACGGATCTGGGAGGTGGTAGAACACACCGAGAAAGAAGACCACATCGAACGACCCGACAGTGTCGGGACTGATCTTGTCGAGGTCCACGTCAGCGTCGTCAACCCTAGACGCCAAGGCGCGATGGGCGAGCTCAAACGGCTTCTTCGTTCCCCATCCGCGCGGCCCCCATGACGGGTCTCGCCAGCACTCAGGGTCTACGGCAACCACACGTGACGCGCCGCGCCGCTCTGCCTCGAACGAGTAGAAGCCGTCCCAGGCGCCGATGTCAAGCACCGATAGGCCGTCCAGACGCTCTGGAAGTCTCAGGCGTCGTAGCGCTTTCGCCGTATCGACTTCACCCGGGGTCACCACCCCATGGCCGAGGTCAATAGTGTGGAACCAGCGGTACTTCTCTACCTCCTGCCGGAGATGAGTTACGTCATCC
>CATPBV010000327.1 GCA_955652345.1 uncultured Solirubrobacteraceae bacterium
CCCTCGGGATGCTGCTTTTCATCATCTCCGAGGTGATGATCTTCGGGGCGTTCTTCACCGCCTACTTCTTCATCCGGATCGTCAGCCACAACCCGTGGCCGGCCCATGGGACCGTCCTCCCGGTAGCGGTCGCCGGCGTCAATACCGCAATCCTGCTGTCCTCGTCGCTGACGATTCACTGGGCGCTCGTGTCGATCAAGCACGGCAACCGCTTCGGCCTGAAGGCGGGGATGGTCTCGACCTTCCTGCTCGGGCTGACGTTCCTGACGGTGCAGATCAACGAGTACATCCACATCGGCTTCGCGCCCCAGAACTCCGGGCAGGCGACCGTCTTCTACTCGCTGACGGGACTGCACGGCGCGCACGTCTTCATCGGCCTGTGCCTGCTCGCGATCGTGACGATCCGCGCGTTCCGCGGCCACTACTCTCCCGAAGAGCACGACGGCATGGAAGTGCCCGGCATCTACTGGCACTTCGTCGACATCATGTGGGTCATCGTGTACACGACGGTGTACGTCCTCTAGCGCGCGCGGCGCTGCGCTCGCTGCGGGAAGCGGTCACCGTGATGCTCAACCCGCTGCGCTCAGAGGCCGAGATGTTCCGGTTCCTGGTCTACTTCGTCGTGATCGTCGCCCTGATCGTGGCGGTCGTGCTCATCATCCGAGCCGTGAGGTGACCGGCGGCTGAGCGGGTCGCCAGGTCAGCGCGGACGTGCCCTCCGGCGTGACTCTGACAAATTAGTGCAGTGCATCCTGCGGCGCTCATCTCGCTGGCCACAGCCGGATCCATCGGCTCGATCGCCCTCCCGTTGCTCGTACTGCTTTGGTGGTTCCCGTACCGGGCGCGGATACGGACCCTTGCCGCCGAGGGACGACCGGTCCGCGGCTCGCGGCAGGTCGCGTATGCAAGCGGGCTCGTCGTCCTCGCGATCGCGCTCTGCCCGCCCGTCGACACGCTCAGCGACCAGCTGCTGGTGGCGCACATGGCCGAGCACCTGCTGATCGGGGACGTGGCCGCGCTGTTGATCGTCCTTGGCGTTACAGGCCCGCTGCTCGCGCCACTGCTGCGAATGCGGTACGTCGGCCGGCTGCGCGTGCTCACCCACCCGGCGGTCGCGGTCCCGCTGTGGGCCGTCAACTTCTATGCCTGGCATCTACCCGTTCTGTATCAGGCGGCGCTCAGGCACAGCGCGCTGCACGCGCTCGAGCACGCGACCTTCCTGGGCTTCGGGGTGGCGGTCTGGATGGGCCTGCTCGGTTCACTGCCGAAGCCGCAGTGGTTCACCAACGGAGCCCGCCTCATCTACATCATCGTCGTCCGGCTGATCGGAACGGTCCTCGCCAACGCGATGATCTTCTCGGGCACAGTCTGGTACCACTACTACCACGCCGGCGACGCGCTCTGGCACATCAGTTCGATGGGGGATCAGGTCGCCGCCGCCGGGGTGATGATGGTCGAGGAGAGCCTGCTGACGATCGGGCTGTTCTGTTGGCTGTTCCTGAAGGTCGCGCGAGAGGGCGAGGAGCGCCAGGAGCTGCTCGACTTCGCCGCCGCTCGAGGTGTCGAGCTCGACGAGCGGCGCGCAGCCCGAGCGGTCGCCGCGGGCCGTGGAGACGAGCTGCGCGAGCGCCTGCGGAGCCGCCGGCCCGGCGCGCCCGCGCCTACTTTGCGGCGGTCGAGAGGAAGTTCACCAGCGCCGTGATCTCGCTGGGCGTCAGCTTCTGGGCGAAATTCGCGGGCATGATGCCCGCGGCGTAGCCCGACGGGAGGTACGCGTAGGGCTTGACGATCGCGGTGCGGAGGCATTGCTGCAAGGTTGCGCCCCGGAGCGGCTTCGATGCCGGGCTTGCGCAGTCGGCCCGCAGCCGCGTGTCGAGGTTCGGGCCGACGGTCCCGGTGCTGGCGGCGGCGGCAAGGACATGGCAGCCGCCGCACCCGCCGATGCCGGTGAACACCATCTTTCCGGCTGCCGCGGTCGTCCCCTTCACCCCTCCCGCGGTCGCCAGCGCGCCCGTGTCCTGGCCGGGCACGGCGGCCACCGCCGCCACGTAGGCGGCCACATCCTGCGCGCGCTGGCCGGTGTAGAGGCCGGCCGGCATCGCGCCCTGTTTGCTCGGATACTGGATCCAGTAGGACACCAGGCCCTCGATCGAGGTGCTCTTGACGCCGTCGACTCGATCCTGCCTGAACGCGTCGTCGAGGTTCGGCCCGATCGTGCCGGTGGTGCCGGCGTGAGACAGCGTGTGGCACGTGCCGCACGCCGACGAGAACAAGACCTTGCCCATCACGAGGTTGGCGGTGGGGTGCTTGAGCGCGCAGCCGCCGAGCACGGTGAGCGTGAGCGCCCCCAGCGCGAGCGCTCCAAACGTCCCCAGGCGGCGTGCAACGGCGCTGAACATACGCTGCGGCGGCACTCTATCTGAGCGGGTCGCCGAGTCGACGCTCCAGCCGTTGGTACGATGGGCCGCGAATGAGGACGCGCCAGAAGTACCGCATGCGGACGCCCTCAACCGGTCGCGAGGTGATGATCGAAGCCGAGCCCGGACGGGCGTATCTCGACCGGGAGACCGGCGAGGAGCTCGAGGTGGTCGGGCAGGTGCTGCCGCTCGCGCCGACTCCGTCCGAGCTGCCCTGGGCGATCGAGAATCTCCGCTTCTGCAACTGGTGCGATCAGCTCACGCAGAAGGATCTGAACGACTGCCCGCACTGCGGACGGCGGATGGAGCCGCTCGGGTCATGAGCACGGTGTCCTCAGGCTTCTCGCGGCCGGTGGCTGCCGGCTTGATGGGTGTGCTGGCGGCGCTGGCAATCGCGGCCTGCGGCGGCAGTGGCGGCGGCACTTCGACGTTGGCGAACACCAGCGGGGTCTCGCCGCTGACGGTCCCGACCGCGGCTGCGGCGAGCCTGCCGCCGCCGACCTCGCATTCCTCGACCACCAGCACGACTGCCACCAACACCACCCCGGCCGCATCGGTGACCCCGCCTTCCTCGGGCGGATCGTCCGGAAACACCGGAACGACGAACCCGGCGACATCGAGCTCCGGGGGCGTGAACCCGGGCGGCGGAGGGACCACGACCCCGAAGACGAACACGGGTCCGAGCAGCGGCGGTGCCTCGCCGTTCTGCCTCCAGAATCCGGGCGCCTGCTAGCTAGGCTAACGGACGGGGTTCATCGCCACCGGGTCGGTGACCTCGGTCGCGGAGTACTCCGCGCGAGTCCCCGGGTAGTCGCATCCGTAGACCGTCGTCTGGCCGACGACTTGGTCGGATGGCGGGGGCGGAGTGGTGTTGCTGCAGTCGGTCGAACGGCTCTGACGGTACGCGAAGGTCTTGGTCGAGAGACCGATCGACAGCACCGG
This sequence comes from uncultured Solirubrobacteraceae bacterium, assembly GCA_955652345.1. GTDB lineage: Bacteria > Actinomycetota > Thermoleophilia > Solirubrobacterales > Solirubrobacteraceae > Palsa-465. The sequence continues at coordinate 3,360 of CATPBV010000327.1, forward strand.
CGCCCAGGTCGGAACCGTCAGCCCGATCGTCTCTCCGCGCACGACCCGCAGGGGCTTCGGCAGAACGAACTGCACCACCTGCCCGAGATAGGGCTGGAGGTGGACGATCGGGCCCGCGGCCACGACCGTCCACTTGAACAGCCGGCGGGGCCCCACGCGCTTCAGCACGACGATCCCCGCTCGAGTGGTCCCGCCGTAGTTCTTGTCGAGAGTGTGGATGTCCGCCCTCTCCGTCGTCTGATTGGTGGAGAGGATGGACAGGCCGACGGTCCAAGCGACGATGTAGCCGGACTTCTTTACGGTCGTCGGGTAGTTCGTGCCGTCCCTGACCGTCTCTAGCGCAGTGACCTGGGTGAGGACGATCGTGCAGTTCTTGGGAGGAACCCCAGACGGGCACATTGGCGCAATCAGCGCTGTCTTCGTTTGCCCCAGCTCGATGATCATCGCGGCCGCCGGGACTGCTGCTACCGCCAAGATCGCCGCCGCGATCACGCACGCTCGGACCATCGAGGTTCTTTTCATACGCCACATTGAACACGAACGACCGCAATCTGATGCGGTCATGCAAGCAAGCGTCCAGCCCGGACGTCTCCGGACGACTCGGGCGGGGCGCTAGATCTTCATTACGTTGACCGCTTTTGGCCCCTTCGGGCCAGCCTCCTCCTCGTAGGAGACCTTGGCGCCTTCGGACAGCGAGCGGTAACCGTCGCCGTCGATGCCGCTGAAATGGACGAACAGGTCTCGGCCGTCGTCGTCGGGCGTGATGAAGCCGAAACCCTTCTCGTCACTGAACCACTTGACGGTTCCCGTCGCCATGTATTTCCCTTCGCTGCCACATCTTTCGGCACATCGGGTACTTGTCCCGTGAGCCCCGATCGAACGCGGGAAAAGTACCAGGCGAGTGCGACGGGCGGGGCCAAGATCGTCGACATCTGAGAGCTCTGGACGAGGCGGCGAATCTCAGCGGAGCGCTTGCGCCGTCTTGGCGATCTCGTCCGCGTCTCCCGGCGCCGGCGTCCATGGCAGCCGCAGCGGATCTCCCGCGTAGCGCGGGATCACGTGGACGTGAAAATGGAACACCGTCTGCCAAGCGGCGGATCCGCACGAGTTCAGCAGGTTCACGCCATCGGCCCCGAGACGATCCCTCACGGTGCGCGCCAGCCGTTGTGCGGCGAGGATCGTCGCCTCCAAGTCTTCTGGCTCAATCTCCAGCAGGTCTCGAGCGTGCCGCCGCGGCACCACCAGTGTGTGCCCCCGAGTGGCGGGGCTGATGTCCATGAACGCAATGGTGCGCTCGTCCTGATCGACGATCTGGGCCGGCAGCTCGCCGGCGATGATCTTGCAGAAGATGCAGTCGGGGTCGCTCACGGACGCGATGCAGGGTATCTAGTGTCCCGACTCCGCGAGCAGTTGCCGGGCTCGCTCGATCGCGTCCTCGCGCGAGGTCACGTCGCCCGTGAAGCTGGCCTCCTCGAGCTCCTGGAGGATGCGTCCGATCTCCGGCCCGGGGCCGAGACGCAGCGCCCGGGCCAGCTCATCGCCGCGCACCGGCGGGCGCGGACGCCGGGCTCGCCACGCCAGGGCCTCGCCAAGCAGCTCGCGCGCGAGCTCCAGGTGCTTGGCGATCGCCTCCTCTGCTCCCCGCCCACGGGTGGCGAGGCGATCAGCCGCGCTCAGGATGGTGACCTCGACCTCGACGGGCTCGCATGCGCTCAGGTAGCGGTAGACGTCCCGGCGGCTCAGCGGCATCTCGTGCACGAGGAACCCGAGGGTCAGGTGGTGGCGCGTCAGCTCCGCGACGTAGTCGCTCAGTCGCTGGCTGGCGCGCAGCCGTGAGAGCACCGCGCGGGTCATCTCGGCGCCGGCCTGATCGTGTCCGATGAAGGTCACCCTGCCCGCGTCTGTCACCTGCCGCGTGCGCGGCTTGGCGATGTCGTGGAACAGGGCCCCGAAGCGAAGCGCCTGCCCTCGTGTCAGCTCGTCCGCGAGCGGCTCCGCAAGGATCGCCCGAACCGCCTTGCCCTGCTCTTCCCCGAACCATCGCTCTGGCTCGGCCTGCACGCGAATCGCCTCGGCGAGCACCGCGCGCGTGTGCTCGCGCACGTCGAGGTGGTGATACTGGCTCTGCTCGACTTCCCGCAGCGCGGCGAGCTCGGGCAGCACCACATCCGTAACGCCGAGCGCGTCGATCAGGTCGAGGCCCTGCGGCGCCCGGTCGCTCGCAAGGATTCGCTTGAGCTCGGCGAAGATGCGCTCCGGTGCGACGGTCGCCAGCGCGGGGGCGCTCGCTCTCGCGGCCGCGGAGGTGTCGGGCTCGGCTTCGAAGCCGAGCTCGCAGGCGAGCCGCGCGACGCGCACCGTCCGCAGGGGATCCTCGACGAATGCCTGCGCGGAGACCATCCGGAGACGACGGGCGCGCAGGTCGCCAATGCCGTCGAACGGATCGACGTGGTCGCCCCCAGCCAGCGGCTCGGCGATCGCGTTGATCGTCAGATCCCTGGCCGCGAGGTCATCCTCGATCGTGCGGCCGGCGAGTGGGAGCAGGTCGACTTGCCAGGAGCGGTCACGCGCGACGACGCGCCACGCGCCGAATCCCTCAGACAGCTTGAAGGCGTGGGCGCCGGTGAGGCGGGCGAGCTTGCGCGCGAGCGCAGGCGGATCGCCCGCCACCGCGACGTCGTAGTCGCTCGTGGAGCGGTCGAGCAAGCGGTCGCGGACCGCGCCGCCCACGAGCCACCCGCCGTCGGCGATCGCCACAAGCGCGTCGAGCGGGGCCGAACCGGGTCCCTCGGGCGTCAAGCCGGCTCCCCATCGCGGTGATAGGTCCTCGGGACGCGCGCGGAGATGCCGCACACAATCTCGTAGTTGATCGTTCCGGCGGCGGCGGCCAGCTGCTCGGCGGTCTGGCGCTCGCCGCCGTTGTGGCCGAGAATCGTCGCCGGCTCGCCCTCGCGGACGAGCGCCTCCGGTCCTAGGTCGACGGTGATGTTGTCCATGCTGACCGCGCCGACGATCGGATACCGGCGCCCGCCGATCAGCACCTCACCTTGGCCGCTCAGCGCCCGGCGGATGCCGTCGCCATAGCCGATCGGGATCGTCGCGATCCACGTCTCCGAACTCGCGATGAACTTTCGCCCGTAGCCGGCGCTGTCTCCAACGGCCGCGCGCTTGACCGCCGCGATGTACGAGCTCAGCTCGAGCGCCGGCTCGAGCCCGCGCGGCTCGGGGTCGACGTGCATCGGATCGCATCCATAGATCGCGATCCCGCAGCGAACCAGATCGAAGTGGCTCTCGGGATGGCGGAGCGTCGCGGCGCTGTTCGCGGCGTGAATGACGATGCCGGGCTTGAGCGAGCGGACTTCGGCGACGAATGGCGCGAACGTCGTGAGCTGGTGGGCGACGAACTCGGGATCCTCCTCGGCGGTCGCGAAGTGGGTCATCGCTCCGGCCAGCGTCAGCAAGGGGTCGTGATCGACCACGAGCTGCGCGACGCGAAGCGCTTGCGCGCCGTCGCGCGTGCCGAGGCGCCCCAGCCCCGTGTCGAGCTTCACATGGATCCGGGTCGGGTGCGAGGCGATCGCGGCGACCTCGGCCACGAACCGCTCGCTCCACGCGACCAGCTCCGCGCGCGCGGCCACCGCAACTGGCAGCTCGTCCGAGCTGACCGCTCCCATCACCAGCAGCGGCGCGTCGACTCCGGCGGAGTGGAGCTCCGCCGCCTCCCGAGCGGTCGCGACCGCGAGCGCTGTCGCGCCACCGGCGAGCGCGGCGCGGGCGCTCGGCGCCGCGCCGTGTCCGTATCCGTCGGCCTTTACAACCGCGCACAGGCGGGCGCCGCCGGCGAGCTCACGCCGCAGGCGGGCCACGTTGCGCTCGATCGCCGCAAGGTTGACCCTGGCACGCGCGCGGATGGGCATGCTGGTGATTGTCTCCGAGAACCCGGCTGCCGGCGGGCGCGCCTATCGCAACGCGAACGGCAGCGCCTCGATCACGTCGCGCGCGATCACCCCTTCGGGGCCGACGTCGACTGCGGCGATCTGACCGGCCCTGACATGAACCAGCACACCGGCGCAAGCTGCGTGGAACGGGTCCATTCCCTTGGCCAGGAACGCACCGATCACTCCGGAGAGGACGTCGCCAGTGCCCGCGGTGGCGAGCGCCGGGGCTCCGCCGCGGCTGATCCCAACCCGGCCTCCGGGCTCGGCCACGATCGTGTCATCGCCCTTCAGGACGACGATCGCGTGCGCCTGCGAGGCCGCCTGTACGGCGGACCAAAGTCGCCGTCTGCCGACCGCCTCGCTGTCTGATTCGAGGAGCCGCGCGAGCTCTCCGGCGTGAGGCGTCAGGACCGTGGCCGCCCGCCGTCCGCCCAGCGACTGAAGCGCGCCGGCATGGGCGTTCAGCCCATCGGCATCGAGCAGCAGCGGCAGCTCGGCACGGTGTGCAATCGACCTGGCCAGCTCGAAGGCGGGCGGCTCCCTCCCGAGCCCGGGCCCGAGCACGAGCGCGTCGGACCGAGCGGCGCGCTCCAGCACAAGATCCGCGCCGGTGGGCTCGAGCGATCCACTGTGGTCGGGCAGCGGCACCGTCATCACCTCGAGCAGCCGCGATTCGAAGATCAGGTTCAGCGAGGCCGGAATGCACGCCGTGACGTAGCCCGCTCCAGCTCGCATCGCCGACTCGGACGCCATGCACGGCGCGCCGGTGAGACCGGTCGAGCCGCCGCAGACGAGCACGCTGCCGGCCGCGAACTTGGTCGATTCCCTGCCTCGGCGGGGGATGCCGTGCCTGGCCGCATCTGCGATCAGCCCGACGCTGGTCGCGACCGGGCTACCGCGCCGCGGGATGCCGATGTCGATCACCCTGACCTCGCCGGCGTGCGCCTTGCCGGGAGCGATCCACAGGCCCGGCTTGCCCGCGTGAAACGTGGCCGTCGCGCGCGCCCGCACCGCCGCACCGGCGACCTCGCCGGTGCTGGCGTCCACACCGCTCGGGACGTCGCAAGCGACCACCACCGCTCGCGCACCGGCGCTGTTGATCGCCTCGATTGCTTTGGCCGCGGGCTCGCGGGGCGCGCCGGAGAAACCGGTGCCGAGGATCGCGTCTACGACCGTGGCGGAGCCCGCCAGCGCGGCTGCGTCGAACGGCTCGGGTGAGGGCCCGGGGAGGCGCTCCAGATTCGTGCGCGCGTCGCCCTGGAGCTCCTCGGTGGCGCCGAGCGTCACCACCCGTACCTCGAACCCCCGTTCGCGCAGGATACGCGCGGCAACAAGCCCGTCGCCGCCGTTGTTGCCCTTCCCGCAGACAACCACACTTGGGCCCTGCCGCGCCAGCTCGATCGTCAGCTCGGCGAGCCCCGTCCCGGCGCACTCCATCAGCTCGAGGCCCGGAATGCCCAGCTCGCGGATCGCCCACTCGTCGGTCGCCCGCTGCTCGGCGGCGCCCAGGAGCGGCTCGAGCCAATCCGGGAGCTTCGGCACCACTCCTGGGACTCTATGCGTCCCGGGCCTTACTCACTCCACGGTGACGGTCTTTGCGAGATTCCGGGGCTGATCGACATTCAAGCCGCGGGCCCGAGCGATGTGGTAGGCGAGCAGCTGCAGGGGGATCACGGCGAGCGGCGGCGTCAGCAGCCAGTGTGTGCGCGGCACCGTGATGACCTCGTCGGCGTGGGTCGCGATCTCCTCGTCTCCCTCGCTCGCTACCGCGATCACCCGTGCCCCGCGCGCCTTGACCTCCTGGATGTTCGAGATGACCTTCTCGCGCACCGGGGACTCGGTCGCCACGACCACCACCGGCGTGCTCTCGTCGAGCAGCGCGATCGGGCCGTGCTTCATCTCGCCGGCGGCGTACGCGTCGGTCGCGATGTAGGAGATCTCCTTCAGCTTGAGCGCGCCCTCGAGTGCCACCGGAAGCCCCACGTGTCGGCCGAGGTAGAGGAAGAAGTCCGCATCCCTGCATCCGCCCGCGACGCGTATCGCGCGCTCCCCGCAGCTCTCGAGGACCTCGGCCATCAGGTGGGGCAGGCGCTTGAGCTCGGCGATCATCTCCGTCCGCGCGCGCGCGTCCATGGTCCCCCGGAGCTCGGCGATCCGCAGGCCCAGGAGATACATAGCCACGACCTGGCTGACGAACGTCTTCGTGGCGGCGACACCGATCTCGATCCCCGCACGGGTGTAGAGAACGCCATCCGCCTCGCGGGTCGCCTGCGACCCCATCAGGTTCGTCATGGCAAGCACCGCCGCTCCGCGCTCCCTCGCCGTCCGCATCGCAGCGAGGGTGTCCGCCGTCTCGCCGGACTGTGAGATCCCGATCACGAGGTCATCAGGCCCGACCACGGGGTTGCGGTATCGGTACTCGGAAGCGATGTCGACGTCGACCGGGATCCGGGCCCACTCCTCGATCGCGTAGCGGCCGACAAGCCCCGCGTGGTACGAGGTCCCGCAGGCCACGATCACGACCCGCCGGACCCGCCGGAGCAGCTCATCGTCGATCGTGCCGAGATCCCCAAGGTCGATGCCCTCGTCGCGGGCCGCGCGCTCGCCGATCGTCTCTGCGACCGCGTCGGCCTGCTCGTAGATCTCCTTGAGCATGAACGTCTCATAGCCCTGCTTCTCGGCGGTCTCGGCGTCCCAGTCGATCTCGACGACCTCGCGCTGCACGGGGTCTCCGGCCGCGGACAGGAACTCGACCCCGTCGGGGCGAACGACGACGATCTCGTCGTTCTCGATGTACTGCACCCGGCGCGTCTCGCGCAGGAAAGCGGGAATCGCCGAGCCGATGAACTGCTCGCCGTCGCCTCGGCCGATGATCAGCGGGCATTCCTTGCGGGCTCCGACCAGGAGCCCCGGCTCGTCGAGGCTCATCGCCACGAACGCGTAGTGACCGCGCAGCTCGCCGTACGCGCGGCGGACGGCTTCAACGAGGTCTCCCCGGTTGTGCTGGGCCACGAGATGCGCGATCACCTCGGCGTCGGTCTCGGAGGTGAACTTCGCGCCCTGCTCGATCAGCCGATCCTTCAGTGCGACGTAGTTCTCGACGATGCCGTTGACGACGATGTGGATCCGGTCCGCGGTGTCGAAGTGGGGATGGGCGTTGGCCTCTGTCACCCTGCCGTGCGTTGCCCAGCGGGTGTGGCCGATTCCAGTCGCGGGCGACGGACGGTCTGCGAGCGGGACCGCGGCGCCGTTGCTGCCGTTTCGATCGAGCACCGCCCGCAGTGCGCTGAGGTTCCCAACGGCGCGAACCGTGTCGATGTGATCGCCGTCGAGCACCGAGATCCCGGCGCTGTCATAGCCCCGGTACTCGAGCTTTTCGAGCCCGGTCAACAGCAACGGACGTGCCTCTCGGGGGCCGACATAGCCGACGATTCCGCACATGCCCCAACGTCTCCTGTGTCAGTGGGTCGAGCCGCACCGGCGGTCCGCGCTCCCGGCCAGCCGCCGGAGAGCGAATGCCGAATGTTAGTGGCCGGCGAGAGTCGTTATGAATCGCGCGGTGCAGTCCGAGCGGCGCGTGCCAGCGTTTCCTCCACGGTACTCACCAGCCTTGCGCAAACCTGATCGGTCTCCTCCGCGGTGGGGGCCTCGACCATCACCCTGATCAGCGGCTCGGTACCCGAGGCGCGGACGAGCACCCGGCCGCGTCCCTCGAGCGCCCGTTCTTCGCGCTCAATCGCCGCGCGCACCGCTTCGGCGTCCATCGCAGTCGCAAGCTCCGCGCGACTGCTCGCCCGCACGTTGACCAACCGCTGGGGCAGCTTCTGCATGGCGTCGCGCTCGGCCAGGTCACGACCGTCCAGCGCCTCCAGGGTCAGCAGCGCACTGGCGATCCCGTCGCCGGACGGCCCGAAGCAGAGATCGATGATGTGCCCGGACTGCTCGCCGCCGAACGACCATCCGCGCCGACGCAGCTCGTCGAGCACGTAACGGTCGCCGACGGCGGTGCAGGCGACCTCGATCCCGGCCGCCTCCATCGCCTTGTGAAATCCGAAGTTGGTCATCACCGTAACGGCCACACCGCCGCCGGCAAGCCGCCCATGGCTGCGCAGATGAAGCGCCGCAAGCGCGATCAGCTCGTCTCCGTCGACCGCGCTCCCATTGCGGTCGACCGCCAGCACGCGATCCCCATCGCCGTCGAACGCGAACGCCACGTCGTGGCCCCCCTCGGCCATCCGCGCGGTCGTCTGCTCGAGGTTCGTGGAGCCGCAATCGCGGTTGATGTTCCTGCCGTCGGGCTTGTCGCACATCGCGGTCACCTCGGCTCCGAGCCGGCGGAAGATCTCTGGCGCCGCCCGGTATGTGGCGCCGTTGGCGCAGTCGAGAAGGATGCGCGAGCCGGTCAGATCAAGCGCCTTGAAGCGCCGGTGCAGCTCGCCGAGGTAGTCCTCGAGCGCACCCTCGAACGTGTCGACGATACCGACGGCGGCGGTGGGATCGGGTGGGGCGTCGAGCATCCCCTCGATCGCGTGCTCGGTGTCGTCGTCGAGCTTGAAACCGTCGGCGCCGAACAGCTTGATGCCGTTGTCCTCGTAGGGGTTGTGTGAGGCGGAGATGACCGCGGCGAGATCGAGGCCGTGCGTGCGCACGAGCAGCGGGGCCGCCGGGGTGGGCAGGACCCCGGCGATCAGTGCGTCGCCTCCTGCCGCCGTCACGCCGGCCGCAATCGCGCATTCGAGCATGCCGCCGGACTCACGGGTGTCGCGGACGATCAGGACGCGCGGTCGACGCGCACCGTCGGCCACAGATCGCGCGACCGCGGCCCTTGCCAGCGACATCGCGAGCTCGGGGGTCAGGAACTCGCCCGCGCGGCCGCGGATCCCGTCCGTGCCAAACAGCTGGCGCGCCACGTCGGTGACGGTTAGCGCTTGGAGAACTGCGGCCGCTTGCGGGCCTTCTTGAGACCGGCCTTCTTGCGCTCCTTGACCCGGGGATCCCTGGTCAGGAAGCCGCGACGCTTCAGCTCGCCTCGCAAGTTCGGGTCGGCCACGATCAGCGCCCTCGAGATCCCGTGCCGCAGGGCGCCTGCCTGGGCCGCGACGCCACCGCCGTGCATCCGCGCGACGACGTCCATACGCGACTCGTAGCCCACGGTCTCCAGCGGCAGGCGAATCATCCGCTGAAGGGTCTCGCGTGGGAACGCCGACTCGAGCACCAGGCCGTTGATCGCATAGGTGCCCTTTCCGGGCTTGAGGATCACTCGCGCCACGGCCGTCTTTCGCTTCCCGGTGGCCGTGTAGCGCGCGCCGGCGGCGAGGTCGATCGCCGCGTCGGCGATAGGCTGCACGTCCTCCTGGGCCTCCTCCTGCTCGCGCGCGGCCGCTGCCTCGGCTTCTGCCTCCGCCGCGGCCTGGGCCTCGGCGTCAAGGAATTGCTCCCCCTCGGGAACGATGTCCGGCTCGAGGTCGGCGCCGGGAATCTCGGGCCTCTGGCGCGGAGTGAGCTCGATCTCCTCGGGCTCCTCGGCGGCGGGCGCCTCCGCGGGCGCCTCGGCCTCTGCCGCCGGCTCCGCTGCGACCTGTTCCGGAG
>CATPBV010000328.1 GCA_955652345.1 uncultured Solirubrobacteraceae bacterium
CCGGGCCAGCCAGGCCCGCCCAGCGGCATAGCCCCGCCACTGGATCCGCAGGTCGGCGAGCGTGGTTCGGTACCGGTGCTCGACCACCGCCTGGGGCCTCAGCTCGAGCCGCCAGCCCGCCTCCTGAAGCCGCCAGCTGAAGTCCGTGTCCTCGGCAGCGCGCAGGCCCTCGAGGAAGCCTCCCACCTGCTCGAACGCCGCTCGGCGGACCATCAGGTTGGCGGCCACCGCCCGCGGCCTGAACGGATGCTCGAGGTGCGCACGCTGGCTCAGGAAGCCGCGCGCCGCCCCGTAGCGCTGCACGACCGTCTCGCCGCCAGGCGTCGCCCGGACCTCGCCGGCGAGCGCGCCGACGTCATCGGCCACCGGCTCTGCGAAGTAATCATCGAGCAGCGTCCGGGCCGCGCGACAGTCCGCGTCGAGGAACAGGATCCATTCGCCCTGCGCATGCTCGGCGCCGGCGTTGCGGGCATGAGCGGGCGAGCTCTCGGCCATCGCTGCGACCACGGTGATCCCTGCGGCGGCGCTCGCAACGGCCGAGTTGTCGGCGAGGATCAGTTCGTCCCCGGGCTTCGTCTCGAGTGCGAGCAGCGTGCTGACGGCCGCTTCCGCCGCAGCTGGGTCGCCGGCGAACGGCATCACGACGCTTACGCTAGTGGCACGAGTCATAAATTCGGCGACACCGAGAGACGCCACTGGCGGATGGGTGGCGAGGACGCGGGAGGCAGCCGGACGACTCGGGGGCGGCCCGGTCGTTGGCGAGGCTGGATGCCGAGCGGGCCGACCCCGAGGCAGCAGCGCTGCGCGAGCCGACGAGGACGAAGCCACACGCCGCCAGGGGCGGCTCGAATGGCGTCCAATTTATGACTCGTGCCACTAGGCCGGCTCACGAAACGGGTCTCCACGGGTGCGGGCGAGCGCGCCCCGCAGGACCTCGAGTTCCCGCGGGTGGGCGAACCGGGTCAGCGCAAGCGCCGCCGGGATCGCGAGGAATGCCGCCCCCCGGGTGACGAAGCCGGCGGCGCCATGCGTCGGCAGCAGCAGGTCGCCGGCCACCGCGATCCCGCCTATCACCACCGTCAGCAGCGCGAGACGCCGCCATTCGAATGCGACCCCGAAGGCCCTCCTCGTCAGCAGATGCATGACGGTCAGCATCACCACGTAGGCGCCACACAGGGCCATGCCCGCGCCGGCGATGCCCAGCGGAGGAACGAGCACGACCAGCAGGATCACGTTCGCCGCCAGCCCCGCTAGCGACGCCGGGAAGTTACGGGTCGTGACCTTCGCGCGGCCCGCGATCACCAGGAACACGACCCACAGCCCATACAGCGCCCAGCCGAGCGCGAACCACGGCAACGCGCGATACCCGCCGAAATACTGGTGGGCCGCCAGCAGGCGCAGCACCCACCGCCCGAGCAGCGCCAGCCCCGCTACCACCCAGCCGCTGATCAGCAGGTAGTAGGTCGTGACCAGGCCGTAGAGCCGCGAAGCTTCGGCGTCGTCCGTGACCGAGTACGCGAGCGGCGGCCACGCATATTGGAACGCCCGCACGATGAACGCGACCGCCCCAGCGAGCTTGATCGCGATCGAGTAGAGGCCGGCCATCGCCGGGCTTCGATCGTGGTAGATGTAGTAGCGGTCGACGATGCTGAGCGCGTACACCGATGCCTCAGCCGGAACGGTCGGCAACCCGAAGCGCAGCAACAGAGGCAGCCGCTCGCCGAGGCGCTCCCCTCGGCCCCCGAGTAGCCGCCGGCGCATCGAGAACCACAGTCCGAACAGCACGAGCGTCGATGCTCCGTAGTTTCCGAGCAGCAGACCCCGGGCGCCGAGGCCGAGGCCGACGACCAGCACCACCGAAGCCGCGATCGTGATGCCGACGTTGATCAGGGAGGCGACGGCGTAGGCCTTGACGCGCTCATCGACTCGCAGGAGCCCGTAGGCGAGCTCGAGGTTCGTGAACGCCCATAGACCCAGGACTGCGACCCGGAAGGTGGTCGGGTCGCGGTGGCTGAGGACAAGGCGCGAGAGCGGGGTCGCCGCAGCGGCGAGGACCACGGCTGCGATCGTCGAGGCGACCAGCAGGAACACGACGGCGCGGCGCGCCAGGGCATCGCGGCGCTCTGGGCTCTTGTCGGAGTAGTAGTAGCGCAGGAACGCCTCGATCATCCCGAACCGGATCACGATGCTGAGGAAGATCACGCCGTTGGCGAGCAGCTCGACGACCCCGTAGCCGGCCGGGTTGATGTACCGCGTGTACACCGGCAGCAGCAGGATCGCGATGAACTTCGAGACGACGTCGGCGACCTGGTAAGCCGCAAGCGACCTCACCAGGCGCTTCAGGTAGGCGGTCACGCCGCCAAACGGTACGCGGCGCCCCGGCTTAGGGGATCACGCGGCGGCCCCAGGCGAAGGAGCTTCCGAGCCAGCCGCCGCTCAGCTGGTCGACGTTCACGCCCTGGTCGGAGGAGTGGATCACCCAGTTGTCGCCCAGGTAGACGCCCGTGTGGGTGATGTCCTGCTCGGTGGCGGGACTGTTGAAGTGGGCGGTGCCGAAGAACAGGATGTCCCCGGGCTGGAGCTGGCGCATCTTCAGCCGCTGGCTGCGGGGGATCTCGCCGGCCATCTGCGCGGCGGTGCGTCCCTGGATCGCGTTGCCCCAGGGCAGCCCCGAGATCTTGAACACGCGCCAGACGAATCCGGAGCAGTCGAAGCCGCCGTGCGCGAGCCCGTCGGAGGTGTCGTCGGTGGTCCCCGCGTACACGTACGGATAGCCAATCCGCGAGATGGCGATCCTGAGCGCTTGCAGCTCGTTGGCGGTCATCTGCGGCAGCTGGAAGGGTGAGAGCGTCTGCTGCGCGTAGGGGACATCCCAGCTGCTGAAGCCCAGGACCTGCGAGAGTGACCACGCCGCCTCTGCGCGCGTGATCGCGCTGGAGGGGAACAGCTCGAGCTGGTCGGTCCCCGCCGGATGGTCGTAGCGGAGGCCCAGGAAACGCGCCACGACCTCGGTGCCGAAGTAGCTCGGCGGCAGCAGCCCGGCCGCGCCGGCGACCGACTGGAGCTGCGCGGCGACGGCCCTCAATCCCAGCTGGTCGACGACCATTGCATCGAACGTCGTCACGATGACGGGGTTCTGCGAGGTTCGGACTGGGGCGACCGACGGCATGCCGGCGGAAGCAAGGTGCCGCCTCAGCGCCCGCACCGCTGCGTTCGCCTGCGCTGCGGTCAGCGAAGCGGAGCCCCAGAACGACCGGCCGACATTGGTCATCAGCCCGGCGCGGAGCACCTGGAACTGCTGAGAGCGATCCCAGCTGCCGAGCGTCGGCGCTCCGGCCTGGGCGGCGGTGGGCAGCGCCAGGCAGGTGGTGGTCAGCGCCGTTGCGGCGAGCGCGCGGAGCGTCACTATCCGTCAGTCGGATTGGCTACGACGCGCGGGACGCAGGTCGCCCTGTGAACCTCCTGCGTCAGTGTCTCGAGCTTCGTCGTCAGGCCGTGAATCTGCTCGGTGAGGTCGGTGTTCTTCGTCAGCAGATCCGTCTGGAACTGGGCGAGCTCATCGCGGTGCTTAGCCGCGGCCTCCTCGTTGGCCTTGTCGGTGCGGGTCTGGGCCTTCTGGGCGATGATCACCAGCGCTCCGGTGTAGAACGCGACACCGCTGAAGATCAGGTTCAACAGGATCCACGGCTCGGGATCGAACTGCTTGCCGTGAGCCAGGTTTGTGACGGTGTTGCTGATGTAGTGGGCGGCCCCGTTGATGAAGACCCAAGCCAGGATGATCAGAGAGCCGATCACGACGAAAGCAACGGTGCCCATCCCGGACGCAACGCCCTCGGCCACGCGCTCCATGAAGCTGCTCCCGCCGGCATACGGCGAGTCATGCTGCTGCGAGGGGTCGTCCGGCTTCTTGTAGTGCGTGTGGTGCCTGAGCGGATCAGAAAGGTCCATGGGCCGATGATCGGCCGAATACGCAGGACCTTTAGAGCGCAAACACGGTCCCAGACCCTTTACCCCGACAACACCGTCCAGATCCGGCTGAGGACCTCCTGGGCGTCGACATTCCCGGCCAGGCTCGATGCGAAGCCCTTGAGCGCCACGTCGATCACGACGCCACGGCCCAGGCGATACCCGACGATCGGCTGCGCACCGGAGCTCGTCACCGCCCGCGAGGCGATCTGCCCCGGCTGGGCAACGCCGGTAATCGGCTCGTACGAGCCAGGTATGGTGAGCACGCCCGCGGTGCCGGTGAAGATGCCCAGATCATCGTTTGCGAGCGCGATCAGGCCACCGCCCTGAGCGATTGGACCGAAGCTCGCTCCGAGCGCATCGGTGGCCCCCGGCCCCGACGGGTTCAGCGCGTAGCCACCCCGGAGATCGACGCGACCGCGCAGCGAATCGAGGCCGAGGGACAGCACGTGACCGCCGCCGAGAACATAGGCGCGGAGCGCCGATAGGAACGACGACGGCAGCCACCGTTCGCTGCCGGCCAGGACTACCCCCGCATGGCCCGCAAGGCCCGGGCCGACGCGCTCGATCAGAGCCAGGTCCGTCGTCAGGTCGTAGGGACGGTGGAACTTGTCGAGGTACTCGAGGAGCGCAGCCTCGTCGGCAATGTCCCCGGGAAGGCCGTTGGCAAGCGGCCGGGCGAGCCTCACCGGGTTGCCGGCCGCGAGCGTGTCGGGCAGGCCGTCGCCATCCTCGTCGCCTGGGTTGAAGCCCTGCCAGGTGAGCGCCGGCAGCACCACGAGCACGCGTTGCGGGCGGGGCGAGCTCGCGACAAGCGGGACCGCGGTTTGATAAGGGCCGTAGCTGAGCGCCAGCTGATACAGCCCGGCGGCCCCTCGGACCGGGACGCTGAGCTTGTAGTCGTCGCTGCGGGCGATGATCGCCGGCTTGCGCGCTCCAACGCGCGTCAGCGTCCAGCCGTAGAGATGATGACGCGAGTCGACATACACCGTTGCACGGGCGCCCGCGACGACAGGCTCGTTCGGCGGCTGCGCGGCCAGGTAGCGGACCGTCACGCCGGCATGCGGCGTGGTCCCCGCCGGCGGGGGGTTGACGACCGGGAAGTAGCCGGTGTTACACGCTCCGTCGGTCACGTCGAGTCCCACGAGGTACGTCCCCGCGGGAGCCGGCCGATCGTGGATCTTGCCGTCCCAATACGCGGTATGCGCGCCCCAGCGGGTGACGAACCACTTCACGACCCGCGGCACCCCAGGCAGATCGGTCCGGTAGAGCACGATCGTGCCACTCCGACTCTCGTTGCCCGAATAGCGGATGGTCGCGCCGGTGAGAGCCGCCCCCGGTATCAGCTGCGGTGAGACGGCATCGACCACCGGGCGCGGCGGGATCGTCCTAACCTGCGCCGTTAGCAGCGCGCCCGACTGGGTGGCGAGGTCGACTGTCCTGCCCTGGTGGATCAGTCCAACGCGGAAGTGATAGAGCCCATCGGGCGCGATCGTTCCGTCGGCCTGGCGTCCGTTCCACACAAACGTGACGCGGACGCTCTTCTGGAGGTGCTGTCCGGTCGCCAGCGTGTCGACGACATCCCCGCTCTGATCGACCACATACACGGCGACGTCGTCAGCACGGTAAAGGAGATAGAAGGAGAGCAGGGTCCTCCGGTAGTTGATGCCAGCGCAGGTCTTCCCGCCGAGCGGGTTGAACGAAAGCGGAGGCCCGACGCGCTGACCCACGAGGAGAGGAGTTGTCACCTTCAAGTGCTGCGTGATGAAGAACGCCCCCACCGACGCGACGATCAACGCGAGGAACGAGGCAACCGGGAGCCTGCTCACAGATGGACCACAGCGACGTTCGGGACCTCGAAATCGTGAAACGCGGCCAGCCCCCGCGGGTCACGGGAGCACAGCACCACTCTGATCGATCCGCCATGGCATACGACCAGTGCGGGGAGCTCGCCGGTCGCGTCAACGTCCCGCAAGCATTCGAGCACCCGGTCCATCTGCTCGTGCAGGGACTCCCCGCCGGGGAACCGGAAGCTGTCGCCGGCGCGGCGCCAAGCCGCGTACAACTCCGGCTCTTCGCGCTCGATGTCGATGAAGCGCCTTCCTTCCCACCTCCCGCGGTTGGCCTCTCTGAGCCGGGAGTCGAGGCGAGGCACGAGGCCGATCCGCTCGCCGACGATCTCCGCGGTCTCGCGAGCACGCGACAGATCGGAGGACCAGAGCGACGCGATCGACTCACGCGCGAGTCGTTCGGCGAGCTCAGCGGCCTGACGGCGGCCCGTGTCGTTGAGGGGAGTGTCGGTGAAGCCCTGGACGCGGATCGGCGGTATGTTGTCGTCGGTCTCGCCGTGGCGGGCGAGCAGGATCGCCTTAGTGCTGCACTCAGCCACTGAGCCCGATGCCGAGGGTGTCGGATCGAAGGCCGAGGCGAAGCGTCTCGAGCGCGAGCACGTCGCCGGCCGAGATGTTGCCGAGGTTGACCTCGGGGCCGAAGCGGCGCACGAACCACACCTGCTGGTCCTTCCGAGGGGCGTCGAACATGATCCGCCGCTGGTCCACCTCGTGGACGATCTCGTCGATCAGCCCCTCCCGGACCTCGCCGTTCGGCCGGAAGATGCCCGCCGTCCCTGCCTCACGCCCCTCGGCGATCACCTTCCACGCGCCCGCCTGAAGCTCGGCCCGCATCATCTCGACCCACCGGTAGGGGGGAGTGATCGCGCCAGTGTCGTCCTTGGAGCCGACCTCGGAGAGCACCGTGAACTCGCCTGACAGGCGCTCGATCAAGTCGAGCTTGCGCTCGTGCTCGAGCGAGATTGTGCCGTCGGATATCTCGAAGTGCCGCAGGCCCAATTCGTGAACCCACGCGATCAGACGATCGAGACGCTCTTGCGCGATCGCGATCTCGGTGAGCGTCCCGCCGAGGACCACCGGGATCTCGTGGCCGGCGTAGCGCTCCAGCTTGGGCGCGAGGTTTGCAGTCGCCAGCGCCGTTCCCCAGCCGAGCTTGACGATGTCGATGAACTCGCCCGCGACCTCGACCATCCCGTCGACCTCGGCGATTGAGAGGCCCCTGTCGATCACGTGTGTGATCCCGCCCTCGCGAGGCTTGGCGCTGCGGGCAGGAAGGGTTAGGAGGTCCTGCATGCCGAGGGCCTCGAGGCGCTAATGAGACGCGATGTCCGCGCCGGCGGTGACGACCACCTGTGCGTTGCAAGGTGCCTGCGGGCAGGCAACCGTGTGCGTGCTCGAGTCGATGGGCTGGACAGCCGATGGCTTCAATCTCAGAGCTCGGGCCACCTGAAGCGCGTCGGCGCGACGACCAGGCACGTACGCGATGACCGAGGTGGTGAAGGTCTGGTTCGAGGCGGTGGCGACCGTCCCCCGCTTGTAACCGAGCGCCGCGAGTCTCGTCGCGGTGCGGCCGGCAAGGCCGTTGACCGCGGTCCCGTTGAGCACGGCGACCGTCACCGTCGCGGGATTGAACGCGCCCGGCTTCTTGCCCGCATGTGCGCCCGTTGCGTGACCAGCGGTCGATGTCGAGGCACTCGGCGTCGAGCTCTGAGTCAGCATCAGCACCGCGACGACCACTGCGCCCGCGGCAGCAGCGCCAGCCAGGAGCGCTACCAGACGCCCGACGCGCGATCGGCGCCTGGGCGTCTGCGGCTCGAGCGGCGGCCGGCGTGGGGCGATCGGGCGCGCGCGGGGACGTTCGACGCGCGGGGCGCCTCGGTCGGCGACGGGCGGCAGCGTGTCGCGGTCGGCGACTGTCGCGCCGTACGCGCCGTCACGGCTCGCACCATTCCCCGCACCCGCGAACGTTGCCGGTGGGACACCTCCGGGCTCGTCATGGGCCGTGCCCGCGACAGCGGTGACCTCGGAGGTCGGCTCGACCGGCCCGACGCCCGCGACCGCAGGCTCCACCGAGGTGACGGCGGGAGCCGCTGCCACCACGCCCGGCGTCGCGGGCTCCATCGCGGCGATACCGTCGGCCGCTGGAGCTACCGCCGGCACCTCGGCCGCGGCCGGCTCCGGCGCGGGGATGCGATCAGGGGCGGACGGGCCCGCGCCATCTGCTGCTGAGATCGCGGGCTCGGGCTGTGGAACCGTCGTGATTGGTACCACCCGGGTTGCCGACGCGAGCGCCGGCGCCGCAACTCCCGCCGGTGGCGCAGGCATCTGCGCCGTCGCCCCGACGGCAACGGCGCTCGGCACGACCCGCGACACGGCTACCGCGGCGCCGGCTGGCGCCGATCCCACGGCCGCCGGCGAGGCAGTCGAGCGACGCGCGACCTGTGCGATCCGCGCCTCGAGATGCTCCACGCGCTGGGCAGCCTGGAGGGCCTGCTCGCGCAGGTTCGCGGTCTCCCGAGCCTGGGCGAAGTACAGGAGCACCAGGATCGCGAGACCGACGATCGCGGCGAACCCGACATCCGCACCCACCGAGGAGACGAGCTGGTGGATCGAGAAGGCGAACGGGACCAATCCCATGCAGCCCTTGAGTCTACGTGGCGATCCGGGCGCCAGGATCAGAAGCCTGCAACCGGGATCCCGACAGCGTCGAGACGCGCTTGGCCAGCGCCGAAGCATCGCCCTCGAGCACCAGCAGGTTGATCTCGGCGAAGGTTCGCTCAACCCATCCTGGATCGAGCGGATCGCGCTCGGCGAGCAGGATCTTCTGGGCCGGTGTCGGTTGCGGGCGCTCGTCAGGGTTGAACAGGTCCTCGTGGAACTTCTCACCCGGTCGAGCGCCCACCACCTGGATCGCGATGTCGCGCTCGGGCTCGAGCCCCGAAAGCCGGATCATCGTCTCGGCCAGGTGCAGGATCTTGATCGGCTCTCCCATCTCGAGGACGAACACCTCACCGCCCTGAGCACCGAGCGAGCCTGCGCGGATGATCAGCTGAACGGCCTCCGGGATCGTCATGAAGTAGCGGGTCATCCGCGGATCGGTGAGGGTCACCGGGCCGCCGGCAGTGATCTGGCGGCGGAAGATAGGCACCACAGATCCAGATGAGCCGAGCACGTTGCCGAACCGCACGGTGGCGTACTTGGTGTCCGGATACCTGACGGCAGCGGCCGCGACGGCCCATTCGGCGAGCGCTTTCGAAGCCCCCATGACGGTCGCCGCCTTGACCGCCTTGTCCGTCGAGACCAGCACGAATCGGGAGACGCCCTTCTCGCCGGCGATCGTCGCGACCAGGCGCGTCGCGAGGGCGTTGTTGCGGATCGCCTCCACAGGGTTGATCTCCATCATCGCCACGTGCTTGTAGGCGGCGGCGTGGAAGATCACGGCAGGTCGATGCTCGGCGAGGACCTCGCGGATGCGCTCCTCCTCCTTGCAGTCGGCAAGGACCGGCAGAGCGGTACGGACGTGACGCTCCTCCTCGAGCTCGCGCAGGATCTCGAACAGGTTGTCCTCGGCGTGGTCGACCAGCACGAGCTTGCGCGGACCGACTCGCGCGATCTGGCGGCAGAGCTCGGCGCCGATCGACCCGCCGGCGCCGGTCACCATCACCACCTCGCCGGCGAGGTACCCCCCGACGCGCTCGACCTCCATCACCACCGGCTCGCGTCCGAGCATGTCCTCGACCCTCACCTCGCGCAGCTGGCGGGTGACCCGGAGCTGGCCGGAGCTGTCCTGCAGGAGCTCGAACATCGTGGGCGTGGTGCGGACCGGAATCCCGCGCTCACGGCAGGCGGTGACCACTCTTGCCCGAAGCGTCCCCGGCGCCGACGGGATCGCGATCACGACCTCTTCGGGCTCGACCTCATCGAGCACCCGGGCAAGGTCGGCGGCCTCGGTCGAGCCGAGCACCTTGAGCCCGTGCTCGTCCTTGATCCCGCGCTTGCGGGGGTCATCGTCGACGAAGCCGACCGGGCGCATCCGCAGCTGCGGGTTGCGGACCAGCTCCTTGACCACGAGACGGCCACCCTGTCCGCCCCCGACGATCAGCACGTCGCGGGCGCCCTTGGCGACGCGGAAGCTGCGCACGCGCCCTTCGACCACAAGGTGGACTACGAAGCGCGCCGCGACCAGCAGCGCCAGCGCGAGCAGGAAGAACATGGCGATCACGCTCACTGGCAGCAGCGCGACGGCGGTCACGCGCCGCGGCGAAACCGTCTGCACCGGATGCAGGATCGTGACTGCGCCGACGATCACCAGCGTCGCCACGACCATCGCCTTGGCCACCGCCTCGTAGTCGCGCTGACCCACGAATGTCCACAGCCGCTGGTATTGGCCGAACGCGGCTAACGCCGCCAGCGAGACCGGTACGACCCACCAGATCGTGGCCTCGAACAGGCTCTGGTAGCGAGCGGTCAAGGGGGTCACGGCGAACTCGAACCTCAGCCCGAAGGCGAGGAAATATGCGAACGCGACCAACGCACCGTCCACAACGAGCTGGGGCACGGAGTGGCGGTGGACGGGAAAGGCCGCGGATCTCATCCGCCGGCGCATGCGCGGGTGATTCTAGTCGTGGGCCCCGCGACAGACCTGCTCTGGGCGCTCAGGAGACCTTCAGCGTCGTCGACGTCGACAGGACATTGCCGCGTCGGTCCAGGGCCTGCACCGCAACGAAGGTCTGGCTTGGGATCTTGATGGCGGTCTCGAACCCACGCTTGACGGCCGTTCCAACCTGCGTGAGCGCGCCGGGGCTGCTGCCTCCGAGGACGCGCCAGGACGCCACGTTGGTGGCCCCGTTCCAGCTCACGTACACCATCGTCGAGCTCCCCTGGAGGACCACGGCGATCGCCGGCAGTGTGACCGGCGTTCCGTTCCACGCGAACCGGTACGCGCGGTAGCTCGAGTCGGGCGTGCCCGGACCCGCGGCGACGAACCGACCATCGAAGATCAGGTTCCCTTGCGGGTCGTACTCGCTGAAGTAAGCCTGCTGGCCCCACCCCAGGAAGTCATGGCGATCGCGCAGCTGCTGGAAGTTGCCTTCGAAGTTGGCCGACAGCGGCGGCGCGTGCACGTGGCTGGCCACCTGCCTGACGGTCATGTGGCGAAGGCTGACGATCAGCTTGATGCCGCGGGACTGCGTGTGGATCTTGGGCGGCCCGGCGCTGTCATCGAACAGCGTGATGAACCAGTCGCTGTTCGCGCGGATCCGGACGTCGTGCTGGAACGCCCAGTACACGCCCGGCGCCAGCTTGAAGCTTGAGTGCTTGCCGCCGAGCCGCCAGATCACGGCGCCGGTGCGATGATCGACCTTGTACGCGGCCCAGGTGTTACGTCCGGAGATCACGAGGTTGCCGTCGTTGTCCACGTCGACCGAGTTGACGTGGAAGTAGTCGTATGGGTTGTGGTTGAGCTTCGGATGGCCCTCGTAGCTGTCGGACACGGGGACGTGATCGAGGCTGTCCCATTGGAAGAGCACCAGCCCTGTCGGGATGTCGATCTCCTGCACGACCGAGTCGATGACATGCTGCGGGGGGGAACCGGGCGCAGTCCAGACGACCGGGTAGTTGGCCACGATCAGCGCGGTTCCGTACGGAGTCAGTTGGAACTCGTGGAGATCGGCGCTCAGGCCGTTGGCCGCATGGATCGCGGCGATCTGCCGGTACGAGCTGTCGTTGATGATGTCGACGCCGTTGCCGATGCCGGCTGTCACGGATCCCTGCCACCAGGTCAGGACCGGCCTTCCGTTATACCGCTGAACCCTGAAGTCGGCCACCGAGGTATCGCCGTGCATGGGCTTGAACCAGATCAGCTGACCGTTTGGGTCGATGATCTCCGGTCCGTCATACAGCGGCCCGTTCTGAGGCGCGAGGAATATGTCTCCGCGGGCGGTGGGTCCGCGCTTGAGAATCTGGACCGCAGCCGGAATGAGGTCCGATCGCGACCGAAACTGCCAGACGTCGCCCGCCCTGCGAGCGGCAGCGGGCCAGTGAATGGCCGGGAATCCGATCAGCGGTGTGGCCACCTTGAAGCTGAATGTGCCCTGCTTCCCACCCACGATGTTCAGCGACGTCTCCACCGTGACCGTCTCTCCGGGGGCGAACGGGACCGAGGGAAGGAAGCTTCCTCCGCGCCCATCGGAATCCGCGGCAACGGTTCCGTTATGCGCGCCGCTCACCGAACCGGTGACGGTGATCCCCGCCAGCATGCTCGGTGAGACTCCCCTGAACGCGATCTGGGTCTCGGGTGCGGCAACCTGGCCGCCGGGAATCGGATAGACGTACACCTTCGGTGGTGCCGCGACGCCCGCGCCAGGTACCAGAGCCACCGCGGCGGCACACGCGAGCGTGGCCAGCAGGGCTCTGCCAGCCGACCTCGACCCCCAGTTTCGCTTCCTAGCTACGACTTGCACGCTTGACTGCCGTGGAGTTGCGCGAAAAAGATTACGGGTCGGAGAGAACGTCTAGTAGAACGGGAGGCCGGGCGGTTTCTTGCCCGGGAAGACGGCCGAGGTGGCGAGCACGTGTCCGCTGCTGTCGAGCGCTTGGACCTTGTAGCGCTTGTAGCGCTTCCCAAGCGTGATCGTCGTCTCGAAGCCGCTCTTGCGAAGGGTGGCGACAGCCGCGAGGTGCCTGCCACTCGTTCCGGCAAGAACCCGCCACTTCGACACCAGCGTCGCGCCGTTCCAGCTGGCGTAGACGATCGTCCTGCCGCTCACGGTGCGGACCGCTCCGGACGGAGCGGAAGATGGCTTGCCGACCCAGCTCTCGAGACGTGCCCGGTAGCTCACATTCGGCGTCGGAAACACGGCGTCCAGCAGTACCTTCCCGCTGGCACTGAACTCGGTGAAGTAGGACCGTGAGCCCCAGCCAACGAGCGCGCCGCCGCCGGGCAGCTGCTGCATGGAGCCGAGGAACGTCACGTAGAACTTCTTCCCTTTCTCGTACTGGGCAACGAGCGTGGCGGTGCGGGCGCTGAGGTCGAGCCTGAGAACGAGACCCCGTGCCGGCCCGTTCGGCGGGACGAACGTCGTCCCCTTCATCCCGCAGCACGCGTCGTCGAAGATCGTCAGGAGCCCGCTGCTGTTGAGCTGGGCGTCGTGCTGCCAGGAGAACGCGGCGCCCCGACCGAACAGGAAGTTGCTGCCGGTGCCGCCCAGGGTCCAGGTGATGTTCCCGGTGGCGACGTCGACCAGGTACACAGCCGAGGTGTTTCGCATCGAAACCAGGAGACTCCCGGAGCTGCCGAACGAAGGCTGCAGCTGGATCGAGTTGACGTGATACGCATCCCAGGGGACATTCGCGGCGCCGGGGCTGATGTGCGCCTGCGTCAGCGGGATGTGCCCTAGCGCGTCCCACGTGTAGAGAAGTGCGCCGGTCTGGAGGTCGTACTCCTGGATCGCGCAGTCGAGCAGGATGCCGTTCGCGGACCCGTGCTCCGCGGTCAGGTTCATCGGCATTTGCTTGTAAGCCGTTACCCAGGCGTCGTGGCCAGTGATCACCATCTCGTGCGGGCTGATCACCCATCCGCTCTGCCCCTTGAGCGTGGCGATCAGGCGGTAGTTCTGCCCGACGACCACGTCCTCGCCGGAGATGGTGGCGCCCGTCTTCGAGATCACACCCTGCCACCAGCTGAGCGCCGGCTGGCCGTTGTAGCTCTGGACGGCGAGGTTCGTCGCCAGATTGTTGACCGGCACGGGGGCGAACCAGACCGGCCGAAGATGGCCGTCGAGGATCATCGGGCCACTCTGGCCGACCATCGGCCCGGCGAAGCCCAGGTCCCTGAAGTTGCTGAGGATCAGATATCCGGGCGCGAGCTTCCCGTAGGCAGTGCGAACGTCCGTGGTCAGCTTCGGGGGATGCAGCTTGGGCGCCGAGTAGAAGGTCCAGGTGCCCTTGGTGGTGAACACGCCGATCGGCTTCGCAGCGAGAGCTCCCGGCGCGAACGCGGCTGCGATGCAGGCACAGATGGAGGCGGTCGCGAGCGCGACCCGAAGGCTGGGCTTGGGCATATCCATAACCGACCGTAACACGCGGGTGCGCCGGATTGTTTCGCCGCGACCTAGTGCGAATGGGCGATTGCGGCGACCACCGCCTCGGCCTGGGCGGGTCCCAGAACCGGGCTCATCGGCAGAGCCAGGTTGGTGCGCGCGAGCTCCTCGGTCGCCGGCAGAGAGACTGCACCGCCGACGTACGGCGCCATCGCGGGCTGGCGGTGAAGTGGCGTCCTGTAGTAGCCGCGAGCCTCGATCTCCGCGTCGCGCATCGCCCCGATGAGCTCGTCGGCACGGGGTTTTGTTTTTAAATATAGTTGGAACTCGGTGTTGTATACATGAGTCATTTTCGGCAGCGTCACATGTTGCGCGAGCCCGGCATCGGCATACCTACCGGCGCCCGCGCGACGCCCCTCGGACCACCGATCGACCTCCGCGAGCAACACCCGCAAGAGCGCCGCCTGAAGCTCATCGAGCCGGGAGTTGTAGCCGACGAGCTCAAAGCTGCGCTTGTCCCGCGAGCCGTGGAAGTGAAGCGCCCGCGCGGTCTCGGCG
>CATPBV010000329.1 GCA_955652345.1 uncultured Solirubrobacteraceae bacterium
ACGAAGGTGAGCCGACTTCGACCTGGGGTTCGCCGCGATCTCGCCCGCCGTCGGCGCTACGGCCCGCCGGGTCAGCAGCTCCGCCTCCGGTTGGCGCCCGCAGACGCACACCGGCAGCTCGGGCGGGCACACGCAGCCGCGCGCACGCTCAACCAGGAACCGCTTGACTCGGCGATCCTCGAGCGAGTGAAACGCGATCGCCGCGAAGCGACCATCGGTCCGCAATAGCTCCCATGCGCGCGGAAGCGCCTCGTCGAGCTGGGCTAGCTCGTCGTTCACCGCGATGCGCAGCGCCTGGAACGTTCGGCGAGCCGGATGCCCCGAGGCGAAATGGGCGGGCCGTGGGACCGCCGACTTGATGACGTCTACGAGCTGGTGTGTTGAGGTCAGTTGCTCGACGCGGCGCGCGCGAGCGATCGACCGCGCGATCTGGCGCGCGTATCGCTCCTCGCCATAGTCGCGGAGCAGGCGGGCCAGCCTGGCCTCGTCCCACGTGTCCAGGATCTCCTGAGCGGTCAGCTCTTGATCGGGATCCATCCGCATGTCGAGCGGGGCGTCGTATGCATATGAGAAGCCGCGCTCCCAGGTGTCGACCTGCATCGATGACATCCCGAGATCCAGATACGCGAGGTCCGCGTGTACCCCTTCCTCCTCGAGCTGCGCCAGCGCGGTCGCGAAGTCGCCCCGGATGAAGCGCATCTGGCACGAGAGCTCGGAGGAGATCTCGAGGAAGTGCTCCTCCGCGAGCGGGTCGCGATCGATCGCGATCAGCGTCCCAGTGGGACCGAGGCGCTCGGCGATCAGGCGTGCGTGGCCGCCGCCACCGAACGTGCAGTCGACGGCGATCTCGCCGGGGCACGGATCGAGGAGCTCGATCAACTCTCCCGCAAGTACGGGAATGTGGGTCCGGGTCATGTCAAGGAGTGTTGCCAACGCTGCTCGCCAGGTCGAATGGTCAAGCGCTGTCGCCGAGGCTCGCGGCCAAGTCGGGGACGCGAATGAGGACGTCTTCGTGGTAGGAGTGGTACGCCGCGCGGTCCCACACCTCGATGCAGTCGCCCGAGCCGGTGACCACCACTTCACGGTCGAGTCCTGCGTATCGCAACAGGGGCGGGGGGAGCATCACGCGATTGGCGGAGTCGAGCTCGGTGTCGAAAGAGGTGTTGAAGAAGAACCGCTTGAGCTCTCGGGCTTTGGGCGAAAGCGGGTTGAGGTCCCGAAGGGTCTGCGCCGTGAACTCTTCATAGGCGTCGGGGGTCCAGACCGAGACGGAACGCGGCGACCCTGGGGTTGCCTCGTGCGAGGCAGCCAGTACCACCCCGCCCGCGAGCGCCGCCCGGAACTTCGAGGGCACCGTCAGGCGGTGCTTCGCGTCGAGCGCGTGTTCGAAGGTTCCGCGGAAGGTCAAGGGTTCTCATGCGCAAGGTCGAAGTTCGAACCCGGATGGCTGGGGTGGGAGGAGCCCTGCCATCCGGGTTCCGCATGCACCACCCACTATAACCCACTTTCCCCCACATTGCAACCTAACGGTCAATCGCCTCCCCACTTCGGTGCTCACAACCGATCGCGGGCGCGGATCCCCCGCTGGTGCGGGAGCTTGGCGCAGCCGTGGGCCGTTTAGCGAGCGATGCGCGTCTGCACGGTTTCGTGCAGGGAGCGCGACTGGGAAGCCGCTTGCGGTCTTGGCGAGATTCCGTCCGGTAGGTCTGCTAGGTGGCTCGGTCGGTTAGCCGCTAGCGGGATCCCCGCCCGACTCGTGAGCGCCGGCCGGCAGCTCGAGCACGAGCCGCGCTCCGTGCTCGCTCGGCGCCGCCGCGATGCGGCCGCCATGCTCGCTCGCGATCGCGGTCGCGATCGCCAGGCCACGGCCCCGATGTCCGCGGCCGGCGCGGGCGCCGCGCGCGAGCTCGGGCACGGGCGCACGCAGGCCCGGGCCTTGATCGAGGACCTCGATCCGTGCCACTCGCCGCGTCAGCTCGAGCCGCCCGCGGACCTCCACGCCGCCTCCGCCATGCTCGATCGCGTTCGCGAGCAGGTTCCCAGTGGCCTGCGCGATACGAAGGCGGTCGCCCCACACATGCGCCGGACACCCGGTCCATCGCAGCATCAGGCTCGCCCCTCTCGCCGCGGCACTGCCGCGCCACGCTTCGACCGAGGCGCGGAGCAGCTCCTCGAGGTCGATCTGCTCGACTCGTCTGACAGCCACACCCGGCGCTCGAGGGCATGTGAGGTCATCGAGGGCGAGCGACGCGCGGGCGAGCTCGAGGTCGATCGCGGCGAGCCGCGCGCTGGTTAACGCGCCTTCCCGGGCCCCGAGCTCCAGTCCGAGCCTCGCGGCGGTCAGCGGGCCTCGAAGCTCGTGGCACGCACGGGCGACCGCCTCCATCCGCCCGCTGAGAACGCGCCACGCGATCAGCGCGGCAAGTGCCGCCACCGCCCACCCCGACAGAGCCACCGCTGGAGCGATCACGAGTGAGCTCCCGCGGACCCAGTCGGTAGAGGGTGGTTCCGCGCGGTCATTCGACTTCTCCGTCGATCAGCCGGTATCCCACTCCCCAGACGTTCACGATGAACCGGTCGCCGGACGCGTTCAGCTTGCGCCGCAGACGGAATGCGTGGGAGTCGATCGTCCGAGTCGCTCCGGGCGCCCGGAAGCCCCACACCCACTTCAACAGCTCATCGCGGGTGAACACTCGCGTGGGCTCAGCGGCGAGCGCCCTGAGGAGTGCGAACTCCTTCGGCGAGAGGTCGATCGTCTCGCCTCGCAACCTCACTTGCCTCGAGATCGGGTCGACCTCGAGCGCGCCGACGCGGAGCCTGCCGCTGCCCGGCCGGCGGCTCGTGCGCCTGAGCAGGGCCGCGATTCGGGCCCTGAGCTCGTGATAGCTGAATGGCTTGGTCACATAGTCGTCGCAGCCGCGGTCGAAGCCGCGCATCCGGTCGAGCTCGCCCACGCGCCCGGGCAGCACCAGCAGCGGGAGCTCCGGGTCGATCGTTCCCGCGACGCGATCCGAACGCCGCACCTCGCTCAGGAGCTCGAGGCCGTCAGTGTCGGGGAGCCCGAGATCGACGATCGCCAGATCCGGGAACTCGGTCTCGATCACGCGCAGCGC
>CATPBV010000330.1 GCA_955652345.1 uncultured Solirubrobacteraceae bacterium
CCCTGAGCGTGGACCCAGCGCCGCGCGTTGCGCAATACCAGCAACGTGACGCCGACCGACACGACGAGCAGCAGCATCGACATCGCCGCCGCGTAGCCCATGTTGAAGTAGCCGAAGCCCTGCTGATAGAGGAGCAGCGAGTAGAACAGCGTCGAACCGTCCGGATAGCCGAGCGTCGCGGAGGTGTCACCGGCACCGCCGGCAGCGCCCGGGGGCGCAACGGTGCTCGCGACGTACGCCTGGTCGAAGTACTGAAGGCCCTGGATCACGCGATTACGATTGCGAACAGGATCACCGGGCTGATGGTCGGGAGGGTCACATACCACAGGCGTCGCAGTGCGCCGGCGCCGTCAAGCTGGGCGGCCTCGTGAAGGTGCTGCGGAACATCGAGGATCGCCGCGAGGAAGATCACCATCGCGTTGCCGATCCCCCAGAGGCTCAGCAACGTCAGCGAAGGCTTCGCCCAATGCGGTGACTGGAACCACAGCGGTCCGGTGATCCCGACCTTCGAGAGCAGCGTGTTGACGGGCCCCGTCCCGGGGTTGAACAGGAACACGAAGCCGAGCGTCGCAGCGACAGTTGGCGCAAGCGTGGGGAGGTAGAAGATCGTCCTGAAGATCCCGACGCCCGCCTTCGCCCTGGACACCATGACCGCAATCCCGAAGGCGAACAGCACCTGCAGCGGCACCGCGATGCCGAGGAACCACAGCGTGTTCGAGACCGCCGGCCATACCTGCTGGTCGCCGCCGAACAGATACCTGTAGTTGGCGAGTCCGATCCACCGGGGGCTCGAGAGGAGGTCGTAGTGGGTGAACGACAGGTACAGGTTGTCGAGCAGGGGATAGCCGAAGAAGACCGTGAAGCCGACGATCCACGGGCTCATGAACAGCAGCACCGTGCGCCGGCCGCGCCAGGCCGCCTTTCGCCGTGCCCGGCGACGGGCCGGGGTGAGCGGCGGCAGGGCGGTTGTGGTCACGGAACCTTGCCGGCGGTCGAGTTCGCGACCTGAGCGTCGATCTGCGAATCGACGCCCTTCAGCCCTGAGAGGAGACCCGAGCCGAGGATCGAGCCATCCTCCCACTTGCTCTGGAAGCTCTGGAGCATCTGCTGGTTGGCCAGTCCAATCGGCGTGTTCGGATCGGTTGTCGTGTGCGAGTTCGCGAAGATTTTCAAGAACGTGTCGAATTGCGGGTTGCTCGTCAGCGCCGGATCAGCCAGCGCCGAAGTGATCGTGGGCACATTGCCCAGTCCAACTGCGAACTTCTCGACCGCGGGGACGTTGAACGCGAGGTACTTCGCGAGCAGCCAGGCCGCTGCCGGGTGCGCCGCGCCCTTCGGGATCCCGATCGTATTGCCGGTCGTATAGCCGCCGCCATACAGGTCGGGCTGGGCGGGGTCGACGGGAGCGGGTGCGGTGCCGTATGGGATCTTTACGCCGTCTGACTTGATGAACTGCCCGCGCCACTCGCCGTCGATCTCCATCGCGATCTTGCCGGTCTCGAAGTCGTTCGAGGGCGAGAACTCGTTGCCTGCGCCTGACAGGAACCGAGTCAGCTTGCTGGCTCCGTAGAAGTCGATCAGTTGCTTTTCCCAGCGCATGTACGCGGCCCAGTGCGGGTCGGTCGCGAGCGAGGACTTGCCGTTCTGATCCCACTGCGCATTCCACAGCGGCGCGTAGTGCACCGCCGCGTTCTCGTAGAAGCTGCTGGTCGGAACGAAGCCGGCGACCTTGATCGAGCCGTCCGGGTTGAACTGCGTCAGCTTCTCCGCGTCCTGCGTGAGCTCCGTGAAGGTCTTGGGAGGCGAGGTGATCCCGGCCTTGGCGAACAGTGCCTTGTTGTAGTACAGCCCGTAGGTGTCCGCAAGGTCCGGTAGGGCGCAGTGGTCGCCGCCCGACTGGGTGTAGTTACGGACGGCCGTGGGCAGCACGCCCAGGTTGACGCGGTCGCGCTGGATGTAGGGCCCCAGGTTGATCCAGCCGCCAGTCCCGCAGTATTGGCCCAGGTTCTCGGCTGCCTGGGACATCGTCAGATCGGGCGGGCTGCCGCCGCGAATCGCCGCGACGATGTTGGGGTCGGTGACCCCGCCCCTGCTGATGACCGTGATCGTCGGGTAGAGCTTGTGGAAATCGGCGATCACGCTGTTCATCACGTCGAGCTGGCGCATGCTGAAGGGGTTCCAGAACGTGATCGTGACCGGCTTGCCGTCGTACTGAGCCGGCGCGCCGCTCGATCCCGCGCTGGACGATGCCGATCCGCCGCCGCACGCGCCGATCGCCAATACGCAGACCACACCAGCAAGCGTTGCCGCACACCGTCGTATACCGCTGCTACCTCCACTTTGCATGCCCGTCTCCTCCAGTCAGCCGAGACTAGTTAGGGACCTTTCCTCGTTCGCTAACCTTATGTACGGTGACACGGCCTGTCAAGCGGGATTGGTTCTCGGGTGATCTGATCTTGTAAAGAGAACTAACTATCGATACGGTTGCCGTCCTGTGGGCCACTCGGGATCCAGCCGCTACGAGATGGAGCTACGCGAGCAGGGCGATGTCCTCGCAGCGAGGACGGACCCCGGCTGGCAGCACGCGTCGATGGCGGCGGATCTGCTCGGCCGGTCCGATGTCGACCACCTGGTGGTCGCGGCGCGGGGCACCTCCGACAACGCCGCGCGGTACGCGCAGTACCTGTTCGGGATCGAAGCCCGACTGCCCGTGGGACTCGCGGCGCCGTGGCTGTACTCGAGCGACGCGCCGCCGCTTCTATCCCGCGGCGCGGTCCTGGCGATCTCACAGGCCGGCCGCTCCCCGGACATCGTCAGCGTCGCGGCCGCAGCGCGATCGCAGGATCGCCCGACCGTCGCGATTACCAACGACGTCGATTCTCCGCTCGCGGCCGTAGCCGACGTGGTCGTGCCGCTGCTCGCCGGAGACGAGCGAGCCGTGGCGGCCACCAAGACGTATCTGGCTTCGCTGCATGCGATCGCACAGATCGCCGCCTGCCTTCATCCCGACCCCGCCCGCTGGACGTGGCTCGAGCGTCTGCCCGAGCTCGTGTCTGAAGTCATCGAGGCACAGCTCGACGCGAGGGCACGCTTCGATCCGCTCGACGGGGCCGCGCTGGTCACGGTCATCGGCCGCGGGCTTCAGCTTGCGACCGCGTACGAGACGGCCCTGAAGCTGCGCGAGCTGAGCGGCATTGCGTCAGAGGCTTTCTCGCTCCCGGATCTGATCCACGGCCCGATCGCGGCGCTCAGGCCCTCGGGGGCGGTGTGGCTGCTCAGCACCTCCGGGCGCCGGCAGCCCGATAGAGCCGCGCTCGCCGCGCTGCGGCAGGCGATCGGCGTGAGCGTCGCGGTCTCGGAGCGTGAGGACGTGGTCGCTGCGGCCGACATCGGGATTCAGCTGCAACCCGGACTGCCGGAGTGGCTTGCGCCGATCGTCGCCGTGATCCCCGGACAGGCAGCCGCGCTGCGGTTGGGGGAGCTCCGCGGAGTCGACCTCGATCAGCCCCACGGGCTGCGCAAGGTGACCTTGACGACGTGATCGCCCGACGCAGCAGGGTCGCTTGGATTGGGGCGCTCGGGCTCGTCCTGGCGGCCGTCGGGCTCGCGATGGCCACCATCGGGGTCGCAATCATCGGAGCGCGCGCGAACACCCTGCCGGCGCGGGCGTTCGTGCGGGTCGACCAGCTCGGGTACCCGTCGCCGGACACCAAGCGGGCGTACCTGATCTCGAGCACAGCGGAGAGCGGCGCGACGTACTCGGTTCGAACGGGCGCCGGAGGTGCCGTCGTGTTCACCGCGGCCGTCGGGCCCTCGCTCGGCCGGTGGAGCTCCCACTTCCCCTATGTCTACGCGCTCGACTTCGATCGGGTGGCTTCTCCAGGCCAGTACTCGCTCGCCGTTTCCGGTCCGGTCCCCGCCGCGTCGGCGCCGTTCGCGATCGGCTCGGCCGCAAGCCTCTACTCCGGCGCGCTCGGAAACTCGCTGTCCTACTACCAGAACGAGCGCGATGGCCCAGCCTTCCTCCGCTCTGCGCTGCGCGCTGCCCCGGCGCACGTGAACGACGTGCGCGCACAGACGTACCTGACACCGACCGTCGATCAGAACGGTGCGTTCAAGGGAAACCTGAGCAGGCTGCCCGAGCCCATCGACGTCGCCGGCGGCTGGTGGGACGCCGGCGACTACCTGAAGTTCGTGCAGACGACGGGCTACACGGTGTCGCTGATGCTGATCGGCGTGCGCGACTTCCCCTCCCAGATGGGCGCCTTGGCCGGCCGGTCCAACTTCACGGCCGAGGCCCGATTCGGGGTGCAGTGGCTGCTGCGGATGTGGAACGACCCAACCCGCACGCTCTACTACCAGGTGGGAATCGGGAGCGGCAACGCCACGACGCTCAGCGACCACGACCTCTGGCGTCTACCCCAGGCGGATGATCGCTACGGCGGCCACAATCCGCTTTACCGTTTCATCCGGCACCGCCCGGTGTTCCGCGCCGGTCCACCCGGGTCCCCCGTCAGCCCGAACCTTGCCGGTCGCGACGCGGCGGCTTTCGCGCTGTGCTTCCAGGTGTTCCGGCGCCGCGATCCTCGCCTCGCAGCTCGGTGCCTCAGAGCCGGTGAGCACATCTACGCCCTCGCCGACACTCATCCGAGGAGCCCGCTGCTGACCGTGGTCCCATTCGGCTTCTACCCTGAGACCGAATGGCGCGATGATCTCGAGCTGGGTGCCGTCGAGCTCGCGAACGCGCTCGCGCGCCCGGGCGTCCCGGCTGGCCTGCCGCATCCCAACGCTCGCTACTACCTGCAGCAGGCCGGACACTGGGCCCGGGCGTACATGCACCTCGGGACGAGTGACACCCTGAACCTGTACGACGTGAGCGGCCTCGCCCATTACGAGCTCTACAGAGCGATCGGCCACCTGGGGGCTTCCCCGGGGCTCGAGGTCGGCCGCGCCGGCCTGCTGGCCGGCTTGCGCCAAGAGCTTGACCGGGCCGTGTCGATCGCCCGGCGCGATCCGTTCGGGTTCGGGTTTGCGTGGGACGTCGAGGACACCGGGTCGCACGGGTTCGGGCTGTCGGTCATGGCAAGCGAGTACGCCAGCCTCACCGGCAGCAGGAGGTTCGCGAGCTGGGGGATCCGCTGGCTGGGCAATGTGCTTGGCGCGAACGCGTGGGGTGCATCGACGGTGATCGGAGACGGGATCACGTTCCCGCACTGTCCCCAGCACCAGGTCGCAAACCTGGTCGGTTCGCTCGACGGGAGCGCACCCGTTCTGGCCGGGGCGGTCGTCGAGGGCCCGAGCGGTTACGCGACAACCGGGGTGCTGACCCACATGCGTCCCTGCCCGCCGCACGGCGGCGACCCATTCGCTGCTTTCAACAGCCGCGCGGTGTTCCGCGACAACGTGCAGTCCTACTCGAACGTCGAGCCGGCGATCGACCTGACCGCCTCCTCACCGCTGGCATTTGCGTGGCAGATCTCCTCGCCGCGACCGCTCGGTCAGGGATGAGTCCTGGGGGGGCCGTCCTCAGCGTCTCGCCGCACCCGGACGATGAGCTCCTTGGCGCCCCCGGGGCGCTGATGGCGCTCCGCGACGCGGGCCGGCGGGTCGTGAACCTGGCGTGCAGTCTCGGTCGACCCGCCGACCGTGCCCGCCGCCCGGAGGAGCTAGTCGAGGCCTGCCGGCGTGCGCGCTTCGAGCTCCTGATCCCGGACGGGATCCCCCCGATCGGCCCGAGCGACGACCTTGCACTCGCTCAGCGCGCGCTGTCAGCCGCGATCGCCGCCGCTGTCGACGACCTGCAAGCCGACCTGATCGTGGGTCCGTCCCCGCACGACGGCCACCACGGCCATGAGGTCGTCGGCCGCGCGATCCGCGACGCCGTCGAGACCCGCAGCGAACCAATCCACGTCTTCCTCTGGGGTCTGTGGGCCGACCTGCCGCTGCCGAACGTGATCGTCCCGTTCGGCGCGGAGCGGCTTGCCGAGATTCAGCACGCGCTCGGCGCGCATGTCGGCGAGCTCGCCCGTAACCGGCTCGACCGGCTCGCGGCAAGCCGAGCCATGGCCGCCGCCGTGCTCGGGCCGGAGCGGGTTTTCGGATACGGCGTCAGCGGCAGCGAGCGTGGATACGGCGTAGAACGCACCGAGCACGAGTACGCCGAGCTCCTCACTGACGTCGCCTGGAGTTCGGCCGAGGGCTGGCAGCTGTCCGCGCCGCGCGGGCTTGATGCGGCACACCCGCTCGCCGCTGACAGCGGCCCGGATGTCGGCTGGTGGCTTCATGCGCGCAGCGTTCGAAGCTCACTGTCCGGGGGCTGACTCGGGGCAGCCAGCCCAACCCTCCGAGTACGATCAACTCGTGCGGGTCGATGTCGAGACGGAGATCGTTATCGAGCGCCCACGCGAGCAGGTCGCGGCCTATGCGGGCGACCCGGACAACGTGACGGCGTGGTACGAGAACATCCAGGCGGTGCAGTGGGAGTCGCCGAAGCCGCTGGCCGTCGGTTCGCAGATCGCGTTCGTCGCGCAGTTCCTTCGACGGCGCCTCGAGTACACATACGAGATCAGGGAGCTGGTCCCCGGCGAGCGGCTCGTGATGAGCACAGCCGACGGGGCGTTCCCGATGGAGACGACCTACGTGTGGGACGACGCCGGGGCGGGCGCCACCACGATGAGGCTGCGAAACCGCGGCGAGCCGTCCGGCTTCACATCGATGGCCGCTCCAATCCTGTCGGCGGCGATGCGACGCGCCAATCGAAAGGATCTGGCGCGTCTCAAGTCGATCCTGGAGTCTTCCAGTAGCGACTAGCACGCTGGCGGGGATTCCGTGTCTTCACCGGAAGTTGTCGAAATGGGCACTCGGGCGGCGTCATACAAGGTGAGGCCGCCGATGATGCGGCGAAACCCAACCCAGGAGGCGACATGCCGCAATACATGCTGTTGATCTACGGGCCGTCCGACCGCTCCCCCACTCCGGAGGAGATGGCCGCCGAGATGCCGCGCTGGAACGAGTACACGCAAGGGCTCCAGGACGCCGGCGTGATGCGGGCCGGGGACGCGCTCCACGGCACGGACAGTGCGACCACCGTACGGGTGCGCGACGGCGAGACTCAGGTCACCGACGGGCCGTTTGCTGAGACCAAGGAGACCCTCGGCGGCTACTACGTGATCGAGTGCCCCGATCTCGATACGGCCCTGAAGCATGCCGCCCGGATGCCGAACATCGCCTACGGCTCCGTGGAGGTGCGCCCGGTCATCGACTTCAGCGCGATGCCGGCGCCGGGAGAGCCGGCATCAGCCACGGCGTGAGCAGTTCCGGCGAGCGGCGGCCCGAGCCGGACGCGACGGCCGCCGCTGCGCCGGGTGCGCGGGTGTCCGACCCGGCCGCGACCGTGGCGCGCACCTTCCGCGAGGAGCGGCCCGCCGTTCTCGCCACGCTGATTCGGCACATCGGCGATTTCCAGCTCGCCGAGGACGCGCTGCAGGATGCATTCGCAGCCGCCGTCATCTCCTGGCCGCGGGACGGTGTTCCGGCGAACCCGGGGGCTTGGATCGCGGTCGTGGCCCGCCGCAAGGCAATCGATCGCCTGCGCCGTGACCGCTCGCTCGCGGACCGCGCGCAGCGGCTCGTGGAGCTCGCTCGCATCCAGTCTCAGGAGCATGCCCCCGAGCCCGTCGAGAGCAGCGTGGAGGATGACCGGCTCCGCCTGATGTTCACTTGCTGTCATCCGGCGCTGGCCATGCCGACTCGGATCGCTTTGACGCTGCGAACGCTGGGTGGCCTGACGACGGGAGAGATCGCCCGTGGGTTCCTGGTCTCGGAGACCACCATGGCGCAACGGGTCGTTCGCGCCAAACGCAAGATCGCCGATGCCCACATCCCGTACCTGGTTCCGAGCGATGAGGAGCTCCCGGACCGCTTGCGGGGAGTCCTGACCGTGCTGTACCTCATCTTCAACGAGGGATACGAGGCTGCCGCGGGCGAACGTCTGATCCGTGGTGAGCTCTGCAGTGAAGCGATCCGACTCTGCCGTCTGCTCGCCAAGCTGATGCCCGACGAAGCCGAGGTGCTGGGGCTTCTCGCGCTGATGCTGTTGCACGACGCTCGCCGCGCCGCGCGCGTCGACGGGCACGGCCGCTACGTCGGACTCGAGGATCAGGATCGGTCGCGATGGGACCAGGGCCGGATTCGCGAGGGCCTGCGATTGCTCGAGCGGGCACTCCGCCTCGGCCGGCCGGGGGCGTATCAGATCCAGGCGGCGATCGCGGCGCTCCACGTCGACGCCGCCAGCTTCGCGGACACCGACTGGACCCAGATCGCCCAGCTGTACGAGGCGCTCGGGCGATTTGGCGCGTCGCCCGTAGTCGAGCTGAATCGCGCCGTCGCGGTCGCCTTCGCTCGCGGCGCCGAGCACGGACTCGAGCTGCTGGGTCCCCTCCTGCAGGAGCCGACTCTCGACCGCTATCAGCCTCTCCACGCGGCCCATGCCGAGCTGCTGCGCCGTACCGGCGACTGGCAGGGCGCCGCCGAGGCATACAAGCGCGCGATCGCCCTCAGCGCGAACGCGGTCGAGCGCGCGGAGCTCGAGCGCCGGCTTGCGAACGTAATCGCTGCGCAAGCACCGCGCGTTACGGTGTAGCGATGCTCACAAGGACCGTCTACCAACGCTGAGACGGCGCGTCTGATTCGCTTGGAACTGGGCGACCGGGTCTTGCTCGCGCTGCGGCTGCTCTCGGGCAGCGTGTTCGTTGTCTTCGGCGTGGGCAAGTTCGTCAATCACGCCTCCGAGCTCGCGTCGTTCAAGACCTACGGACTGCCCGCTCCAGAGGTGTTCGTTGCAGCGATCGGCGTGATCGAGCTCGTCGGCGGTGCATTGCTGATAGCCGGCCTACTCACGAGGCCGGCTGCGCTCGTGCTGGCCGGAGATATGGTCGGCGCGGTCCTCGTCTCGGGCATCGCCAGGGGTGAGCTGATCAGTCTGACGCTTGCCCCTGCCGAGCTGGTTGTGATGCTCGTGCTGCTCCGGAGTGGATCCGGGAGTCTGGCGCTGAAACCGAGCTCGCCCACACCGATCTCCGCCGGCCGCCCGCGCCGCTGACGCCTGCAACGTCCCGGCCGCGCGACGCGCCCACCCACCCCC
>CATPBV010000331.1 GCA_955652345.1 uncultured Solirubrobacteraceae bacterium
AGCTCATACCGGGAGGTGCGGGACACGGACGTGATCCTGTTGTGGGGATCGAACGCCCGCGAGGCGCATCCGATCTTCTTCCACCACGTGCTGAAGGCGCTCCATGCGGGCGCGCAGCTGTACGTCGTGGATCCGCGCCGCACCACCTCCGCGCAGTGGGCCGACGCCTGGCTCGGGCTGAACGTAGGCTCCGACATCGCGCTCGCCAACGCGATGGCCCGCGAGATCATCCACGCCGGCCTGCACAATCGCGCCTTCATCGAGCACGCCACGACCGGCTTCGAGGTGTACGCGGCCGCCGTCGAGCGCTACACGCTCGAACATTCCGAACTTCTCACCGGCGTGCCTGCCGACGTGATCCGCGAGGTCGCTCATACCTACGCCCGCGCCGACCGGGCGCAGATCTGCTGGACGCTTGGCATCACCGAGCACCACAACGCCGTCGACAACGTCCTCGCGCTCATCAACCTCGGCCTGCTGTGCGGCCATGTCGGCCGCTATGGCTCCGGGCTGAACCCGCTGCGCGGCCAGAATAACGTACAGGGCGGCGGCGATATGGGCGCGATTCCAAACCGGCTCCCCGGCTTCCAGGACATCGAGCACAACCACGAAGCGCGAGCGAAGTTCGAGAAGGCATGGGACGTCAAGCTCCAGCCCAAGTACGGCTGGCACATGACCGAGATGATCGAGGCGATGGGGCGCGGGGAGCTGACCACGCTGTTCGTGCTCGGCGAGAATCCCGTCCAATCCGATGCCGACTCCCAGCACGTCCGGGAGCTGCTCGAGGGACTCGAGCACCTTGTCGTTCAGGACATCTTCCGGACCGCGACGGCCGAGTTGGCCGACGTCGTGCTGCCCGCCTCGGCGAGCTGGTGCGAGGCCGAGGGCACGGTGACGAACAGCGAACGCCGCGTCCAGCGCGTCCGCGCTGCGCTGAAGCCGCCCGGGCAGGCCCGCGATGACCTGCAGATCCTCTGCGACCTGGCACGCCGGCTCGGCCAGGACTGGCGGTACTCCTCATCCGAGGACGCTTGGAACGAGCTGCGTTCGCTCGCCCCGAACCACGCGGGGATGAGCTACGCACGGCTCGAGGAGCTTGGCGGCATCCAGTGGCCCTGCTGGGACGAGACGGATTCCGGCGCATCGTTCCTGCACGGGCGGCTGTGGGCCGACCCGCTCGAGGGCGATGCCGCCCCGTTCCACGTGGTCGAGGACGACCCGCCCGTCGATGAGATCACGGAGGAGTACCCACTGAGGCTGACCACCGGCCGGCGGCTTGACTCGTTCAACACCGGCGTCCAGTCGGGCGGGTACACCTCTCCGCTGCGCCGCGGCGAGGAGCTCGAGCTCTCCCCCGAGGACGCCGAGGCGCTCGGCGTCGACACCGGCGAGACGGTCCGGATCAGCTCGCGGCGCGGGTCGATCACCGCGCCGATTCGCGTTCAGCGCTCGCTGCGTCCGGGGCTTGCGTTCATGACTCTGCACTTCCCGGACGAGGTCGAGACCAACGTGCTGACGATCAA
Source organism: uncultured Solirubrobacteraceae bacterium (assembly GCA_955652345.1). Classification (GTDB taxonomy): domain Bacteria; phylum Actinomycetota; class Thermoleophilia; order Solirubrobacterales; family Solirubrobacteraceae; genus Palsa-465. The sequence continues at coordinate 1,524 of CATPBV010000331.1, forward strand.
CGCGACCGACCCGAAGTCGGGCACGGCCGAGTTCAAGGCGACCGCAATCCGCGTCGATCGTCTCGACGGCGCACAGTCGCAGCAGGAGGAGAAGGCGCCGGTGGCGAGCACGGGCCACTGATGGATATCGTCCTGCACGACGTCGCGCTCTCCCAGGGCGAGCGCGAGGCGGTCGACGCGGTCCTTGGTCCGCCAGGCAGCACCTGGGATGGGGCGACGCGTCCCGCCGACCGCGACCGGCACGTGTCGCGCGGCGGTCACGCCGCGCGCGCGCAGAGACACCTCCTGCTGCCCGTGCTCCACGCCGTCCAAGCGCGAGCCGGCTGGCTCAGCCCGGGCGCGCTCAACTACATCTGCCAGCGCCTCACGATCCCGCCCGCCGAGGCCTACGGCGTCGCCTCGTTCTACGCGCTGTTCTCGCTCGAGCACCAGCCCCCCGTCGTGGCACACGTGTGCACGGACATCGCGTGTCAGGCCGGAGGGGCCGCCGAGCTGTGCGGCGCGATGGAGCGCCGGCTCGGCTCGCCCGGAACCCACCATGGCAACGGCAACGCGATCTGGCTCGAGAGCCCGTGCCTGGGGCTGTGCGAGCGTGCGCCCGCGGCGCTCGTGACGAGAGCCGGCGAGGCGCCGGAAGAGCATTCGCTCGCGCCCGCCGAGCCCGAGGAGCTGCTGGCGCTGATGGCGGGCGGAGAGGTTCCCGCCCCGCCCGCGCCGAGCGTCCCGCAGGCGGGCGACCCCGGGCTGAGGCTGCTGCGGCGGATCGGCACCGTCGACCCGGAGAGCCTCGACAGCTATCGCGCGCACGGCGGCTACCGGGCGCTCCGCGCGGCGCTCGACATGGGACCCGCCGGGGTCCTGCGCGAGGTCAGCGACTCGAAGCTGCTCGGCCGCGGCGGCGCCGCCTTCCCCACCGGACGCAAGTGGGAGGCGGTGGCCCGCAACCCCCGCCGCCCGCATTACCTGATCTGCAACGCCGACGAGTCGGAGCCGGGCACGTTCAAGGACCGCGTGATCATCGAGCAGGACCCGTTCGCGGTGATCGAGTCGATGACGATCGCGGGGATCGCGACGGGGTGCGAGCACGGCTACCTGTACCTCCGTGGGGAATACCCGCTCGCGTGGGAGCGTCTCGTTGGTGCGGTGACCGAGGCGAGAGCCAGGGGCTTTCTCGGTGAGGACATCCTTGGCCGCGGCGCGAGCTTCGACATCGAGCTGCGCAAGGGAGCCGGCGCCTACATCTGCGGCGAGGAGACCGCTCTGTTCAACTCGATCGAGGGCTACCGCGGCGAGCCCCGCAACAAGC
>CATPBV010000332.1 GCA_955652345.1 uncultured Solirubrobacteraceae bacterium
GCAGGTGATCGCGTATGAGTCGGGCGTGTCGGACACCGTCGACCCCTTCGCCGGGTCGTACTTCATCGAGTCCCTGACGGACGAGATCGAATCGGGTGCCCGGGAGCTGATTGCAAAGGTCGAGGCGCTCGGCGGCTCGATCGGCGCGATCGATTTCATGAAGGGCGAGATCGAGGAGTCGGCTTTCGGCTACCACGAGCGCTACCGGACGGGGCAGGACGTGGTCGTGGGGGTCAACCGATTCGTCGAGGATGACCCGGAGGTTCCGGACATCCTGCGCGTCGATCCGGAGTCGGAGCGTCATCAGGTGCAGCGCCTGAAGAGGTTCAAGGCCGACCGGGACGGCGAGCTGGTGGCCACGAGGCTGGAGGAGGTTCGGGAGACCGCAAGGGGCAGCGACAACCTGCTGCCGGTCCTCCGCCGGGCACTGGCCGATCGCTGCTCGCTCGGGGAGGTGTGCGGCGCGATGCGCGACGTGTTCGGGGAGTATCGGCCGACCTTCTGATGGGGCGGGGATGGCGCTGCGCAGCGCTCGCAGCCGCGGGCGCTCTCACGGTGCCGAGCGGCGCCGTGGCGCTTCGCTCGATTCCCGACACCACCGGCGGGATCCACGTCTGGCAGGACCAGCTTCCGGACTCGATGACGACAGCTCAGATTCGGTTCGTCGCCTCCCATGTCGACGGGACCCAGAAGGTCTCGCTTCAGACGGCGCGGAGCGTGCGCGCGTACAACCCCGGGTTCCTGGTCCTCCACTACCGGCTCGCAATCGGCGATGGGCCGGTCCCGTTCCGGATCGGGAGCCGCTGGGCCTCCGACTACGCCTACGTGACGCGCCACGAGCCCTGGTTCTGGCATCAGACCGGCCGGCGGGTGCTCGACACGCCATCCGACTGGTATCTGATGAACCCGGATAGTGGCTGGCGGAGCTACTGGGCGAGTAGTGTCCTGTACGAGGCGCGCCTGCTCGGCGACGACGGGGTGTTCGCCGACTCGCTGAGCGTCCCCCAATACCTCGGCGCGGACAACTTCAGTCCGCCGGTTCAGTACTTCGTCGGCGAGCGGGCCTGGATGGCGCGGATCGACCGCTTCATGCGCTACGAGCACCGGCGGCTGCGCGGTCATCTGTGGCTCATCCCGAACGCCGGCTCGTGGATCACCACGCGGGACCGCACCGACTACTCGCTCGCGGACGGGGTGATGATCGAGGGCTTCGCGGAGGCCGATGCCGCCACTTTCTATGCGGTCGGCGATTGGCAGCTGGAGATGAATCGCATCCTGGGGCTCGTCCGCCGCGGACGGGTGATCCTTGCGCAGTCCTACCTGAGCGCCTCGGACGTGACCGCCCGTGGGTTCGTGCTCGGCTCCTATCTGCTCGTCAAGGGCTCGCACACGTTCCTGAACATGGACGTGGGCCTCGAGGCGCAGTGGTTCCCGGAGTACGGGATCGACCTGGGGCCGGCAGTGAGCCCCCCGCCCCGCACGATCGACGCGCTCCGTCAGCCAGGAGGCCTGTACGTGCGGCGCTTCACGCGGGGAATTGTTGCCGTCAACCCTGGGACCGCGGCTCTGTCGCTGAAGCTCTCAGGACCAGCGGTGCTCGTGCGCCCGGTCGGCGGCGGCGCGCTGCCGGCCGACGCGAACGTCAGCGGCTGGCGGCTCCGTCAGACGCCCGTCAGCGGCTCAGTGAACGTGCCCGCTCACGGCGGCATCGTCCTTCTCAGCTGAAAGCCCTACCGCTCGCTGTCGAGGTGAGCGAGCTGCGCCTCCGGGTAGCGCCCGCCCGCGGCGGCATCGGGCGGCACGGCCTCCTCGATCCGGTCGAGCTCCTGATCGGTCAGCTCGAGCTCAGCGGCCCCCAGAGCCTCGGTGAGGCGCTCCCGTGTGCGGGCTCCAACGAGCGCGACGATGTCCTCGCCACGCGACAGGACCCAGGCGATCGCGATCTGAGCGACGGTCGCGCCCCTCGCCTCCGCGATCGCGCGCAGTGCGTCGACGAGCGATAGGTTGCGTTCGAGGTTCTCCGCCTGGAAGCGCGGTGCACGGCTGCGAAAGTCGCCGCCGGCAAACGTGCGATCAGCGGACCAGTGTCCGCTGATCAGGCCTCTCGAGAGGACGCCGTAGGCGGTGATCCCGATCCCGAGCTCGCGGCACGCCGGCAGGATCTCGCGCTCGAGACCGCGGGAGATCAGCGAGTACTCGATCTGGAGGTCGGATATCGGATGCACGGCGGCCGCGCGCCGGATCGTCTCGGGCCCAACCTCCGACAGCCCTATCCACCTGACGTAGCCGGCTTGGACCAGCTCGGCGATCGCACCGATCGTCTCCTCGATCGGAACGTTCGGATCGAGCCGCGCCGGCCGATAGATGTCGATGTGGTCGGTGCGCAGGCGCTGGAGCGAGTAGGCGATCGCGGTCTTGACCGCCGCCGGGCGCGCGTCGAAGCCGAGCGGTACGCCGTCGGGACCGCGCTGGGCACCGAACTTGACGCTGATCAGCACGTCCTCGCGCCCGCGGTCGGCGAGGGCGCGAGCGATCAGCAGCTCGTTGTGGCCCATACCGTAGAAGTCGCCGGTGTCGAGCAGGTTGATACCCGCGTCGAGGGCAGCATGGATGGTGGCGATGCTCTCGGCCTCGTCGGAGGGGCCGTAGATCCCGGACATCCCCATGCATCCGAGCGAGATCGCCGAGGCGTCGGGTCCGTTCGTGCCGAGCTTTCGAGCCATGAAGCCTCCACCGGTTCGAGTTCTGCCGACCGTACATGCTCGCAGGACCAGGGCATACACTCGCGCGGCATGCGCGACAAGGCTCCCGAGAGCTACGAGGA
>CATPBV010000333.1 GCA_955652345.1 uncultured Solirubrobacteraceae bacterium
GAGCTCCTCCTGCCCGAGCAGCTCCCGCAGCAGATCGCGGTCGAGCGACAACGCCGCCGCGCGCCGCTCGGCGTTGGGCGTGTCGCCCTCGTACATGTACGTCGCGACGTAGTCGAACAACAACGAGGAGGCAAACGGAGAGGCGGTGGCGGTCTCGACCTCGACCAGAGAGATCTCGCGGCGGTGGAGCTTGGTGAGAAGCTCGACCAGCCCCGGGACGTCGAGCACGTCGCGCAGGCACTCCCGGTAGGTCTCGAGAACGATGGGAAACTGGCCGTACTTCTTGGCGACCTCGAGCAGCGACTGGGACTTCAGCCGCTGCTGCCAGAGGGGAGTGCGCTTGCCGGGCCGCGCGCGCGGGATCAGCAGCGCGCGGGCCGCGTTCTCGCGAAAGCGCGCGCCAAACAGCGCGGTGGAGGAGAGCTCGGCGACGATCCGGTCCTCGATCTCGTCCGGCTCGGCGAGCACCAGGTCGGTGCCCGGAGGCTCGTCGGCGTCGGGGAGGTGGACGATGATCCCGTCGTCTGACCAGATCGCGTCGGACTCGAGCCCGAGCTCGTCGCGGATCCGGGCACTCAGCACCAGCCCCCAGGCCGCGTGCACGCGACCTCCAAACGGGCTCAGCACGCACAGCCGCCAATCGCCGATCTCGTCGCGGAAGCGCTCGATCACGATCGCGCTGTCGGACGGGACCACGCGTGTCGCGGCCTGCTGCTCGCGCAGGAACTCGACCAGATTCTTGGCGGCGCGCCGGTCGAGGTCATACGCGGATTCGAGCTCCTCCGGAGTTCGATCGACGGCCCAGCGCGCAAATGCGCCGATCGCCTCGCCGAGCTCGCGCGGTCGGCCGATCCCGTCCCCCTTCCAGAACGGCACAGCGCCGGGCAGCCCGGGCGCTGGAGTCACGATCACTCGGTCGCGGCCGATCTCCTCGATCCGCCAGGTGCTCGCCCCAAGCAGGAACGTCTGGCCGGGACGCGCCTCGTAGACCATCTCCTCGTCGAGCTCACCGACCCGTCGCCCATCGGGGAGCGTCACCATGTAGAGCCCGCGGTCGGGAATCGTGCCCGCGTTCGTGACCGCGAGCTGGCGGGCGCCCGGGCGCGCCCTGATCGTCCCTCCCACCCGGTCCCAGACGATCCGCGGCCGCAGCTCGGCGAACTCGCTCGACGGGTAGCGACCGTCGAGCATGTCGAGCACGTTCTCGAGCTGGGGGCGGCTGAGCTCGGCGTAGGAGTGGGTGCGGGTGATCAGCGCGTGCAGCTCGTCGACCGCCACGGGCGCGTCTTCCGGCGCCGCGGCCGCGATCGCGACGATCTGCTGGGCGAGCACGTCCAGGGCGTTACGGGGCACGACGGTCGTCTCGATCGCCGCTTCGCGCATTCGCTTCGCGACGACCGCGCACTCGAGCAGGTCCGCGCGGAACTTCGGGAAGATCCGCCCGCGGCTGACGTCGCCGACCGAGTGACCTGCCCGTCCGATCCGCTGAAGACCGCGCGAGACCGACTTGGGCGACTCGACCTGGATCACGAGATCGACGGCTCCCATGTCGATCCCCAGCTCGAGCGAGGAGGTCGCGACGAGGCACGGGAGCTCGCCCGCCTTGAGCAGCTCCTCGACCACGGTGCGCTCCTCGCGGGCCATCGAGCCGTGGTGAGCACGAGCGATCTCCCGTCCCGCCAGGTCGTTCAGGCGAAGCGCCAGGCGCTCGGCGCCCCGACGGTTGTTGACGAACACGATCGTCGAGCTGTGGGCTTCGATCAGCTCGAGCAGCTCGGGGTAGATCGCGGGCCAGATCGAGCGGCGCGTCGCCTCGCCGCCGGCGAGTGGGTCGAGGTCGGGCGCCTCCGTGGCGTCGGGCTCGACCATCGACTCGACCGGGACGTGGATCTTCAGGTCGAGCTGCTTGCGGACGCCGGTGTCGACGATCCGGCAGGTGCGGCCCGGGCCGACCATGAACCGCGCCACCTCCTCCAGCGGGTTCTGGGTCGCCGACAGGCCGATTCGCTGCAGATCGCGACCGGCCGCCTCGGTCAGCCGCTCGAGCGTCAGCGCCAGGTGCGCTCCGCGTTTGGTCGGCGCGACCGCGTGGATTTCGTCGACGATCACCGACCTCGCCCCGTCGAACAGCGCCTGGGCGCGCCCGGTTAGCATCAGATACAGCGACTCCGGAGTGGTGATGAGGATGTCCGGCGGCTGGCGGAGCATCGCCTGGCGCTCGCGCTGGGGGGTGTCGCCCGTGCGGACGGCGACCTGGAGTTCGGCGCCGATTCCGCGTAGAGGGGCGCGGAGGTTGCGGTCGATGTCGTACGAGAGGGCCTTCAGCGGCGACACGTAGACGAGGCCGATCCGGCGGTCTTCTCCGTCGGTTCGATCTCCTGCGAGCCGGTCGATCGCCCATAGAAACGCCGCGAGCGTTTTTCCCGAGCCGGTTGGCGCGCTGATCAGGACGTGGTCGCCGGACGCAATCGCCGGCCACGCCTGCTCCTGGGCGGGCGTGGGGCTGTCGAACGCGCGCGTGAACCACTCGCGCGTGGCAGGGCTGAAGTGCTCGAGCGGGGACGTCACCCCAGCGTAGCTCGCGTCATCCCTGTGCCGCGAGCTCGCGGGCACGCTTGAAGATGTCGTCAAGCATCGCCTGGGTGAGCCGTCCCGTGAACGTGTTTTGCTGGCTCGGGTGGTAGGACCCCAGCAGGGTGTACGGACCCACGGTGGCGGCGGCGCCGTGGCCGAACCGGGGCCGTGGCCGAGGAGCTGGGTGACCCAGCCCGCCGAGCGTTCGCAGCGCCACATCCCAGGCGAAGCCGCCAAGGCTCACCACCACCCGGACCTCCGCGAGCAGCTCGAGCTCCGCCACAAGGTAGGGCAGGCAGTTGTCGCGCTCGGCCGGCAGCGGCCGGTTCGCCGGCGGCGCGCAGCGCACCGCGGCGGTGACGTAGCAGCCCGTCAGTCGCAGGCCGTCGTCGCGCGAGACGGAAGTGGGCTGGTTGGCGAATCCCGCGCGCCACAACGCCGCGAACAGCCAGTCCCCGGAGCGGTCGCCCGTGAAGATCCGACCGGTGCGGTTGCCGCCGTGAGCCGCGGGCGCGAGGCCGAGTACGAGGACCATGGCGCGCTGATCGCCGAAGCCCGGGAGCGGCTTCCCCCAGTAGTCCTCCGACGCGTACGCGGCACGTTTCGTGCGCGCTACCTCCTCGCGCCACGCAACCAGCCGCGGGCAACGCCGGCAGGAGACCACCTCCCGCTCGAGCACGGCGAGCCCGCCTGGCTTCACTAGGCGCCGGGGGTCAGCAGACCGGCGATGAGCCTGTCGATCACGGGCGCCAGCTCGAGCACGTCCTGGGGCTCTCCCAGCCGGACCTGGCGGGATACCAGCTCGTTGATCGCGCCGACGATCGCGATCGCGTCGTACTGTGAGCGGAACCGCTCGATCAAGCCCTGCTCGGCGGCGGCGGCGTTCTCGGCGTCGAGCAGCTCGGCGTACTGCTGCAAGCTCTCGTCGCGGCGGCGCGCGGCATTCGGACCGGCGCCGAAGATCTCCACCAGCAGCGTCTGGGCGAAAGCCGGATGCTCTGACAGCGTCGTCAGGAAGGCGCGCATCGCCGCCTTCAGCCGCTCCTTGGGATCGGTCCCGGCATTCTCGGCGGCCTCGGCCACCGACCGAACGACCGTGTCGGCGGCTGTGCCGAACAGCGCGATCATGCAGTCTTCCTTGTTGGCGAAGTGCTCGTAGAACGTCGCCTTCGACATCCCGGCCCGCCGGCTGATCGACTCGGAGCTTGCCTGCGCGTACCCGCGGCTCGCGAACTCCTCGGCGGCGGCCTGGAGCAGCCGGCCACGCTGGAGCGGCAAGCGCACCTCGAGCGGCGGCGCGTGGCGCCCTCTGGCGGCTCCTCCCCCGGTAGTCATCGCCGGCTCAGGCCCTGAGCGCGCGGCCATAGTGGCGCTCGTAGTAGTCACGGTATGAGCCGGACCGGATCGGCTCCCACCACCAAGCGTTCTCCCGGTACCAGTCCACCGTCTGTGCAAGTCCCTCCTCGAACCTGGTCTGTGCTCGCCAGCCGAGCTTCTGGAGCTTCTCTGACGAGAGCGAGTAGCGCCGGTCGTGCCCCGGCCGGTCGGTCACGTGCTCGACCAACGACGGGTCGGCGCCGGTCAGCTCGACGATCCGCCCGACCACCGCGAGGTTCTCACATTCGTCCGGACCGCCGCAGTTGTAGGCCTCGCCCGGGCCGCCATAGCTCAGGACGTGGCCGATCGCGCGTCCAAAGTCCTCGACGTAGAGCCAGTTGCGGACGTTGCGTCCGTCCCCATAGACCGGTAGCTGGTCGCGGGCGAGTGCGTTGAGGATCATCAGCGGAATCATCTTCTCGGGGTACTGGTAGGGGCCGTAGTTGTTCGAGCCGCGGCAGATCGACGTGTGCAGCCCGTACGTGTGCTGGTAGCTCGACACGAGCAGGTCCGCCCCTGCCTTCGAGGCGCTGTAGGGGCTGGACGGCTCGAGATGAGAGTCCTCCGTGAAAGAGCCATCGTCGATCGAGCCGTATACCTCGTCGGTCGAGACCTGCACGTACCTGAGGTCTCGCTCCCTAGCGGCCTCGAGCAGCGTATGCGTCCCCTGCATGTTGGTGACCATGAACTCCTCGGGCCCCGAGATCGATCGGTCGACGTGGGTCTCGGCAGCGAAGTTGACGATCGCCTCGCAGCCGGCGACGGCCTCCGCGACCGCAACAGCATCCTCGATCGGCGCATGGATGAAGCGGATCTCGCCGATCACGTCCTGCAGGGTCTCGCGGCGGCCGGCGTAGGTGAGCTTGTCGAGCACCGTGATCTGATCGCCGTGCTCTCGAAGGCGCAGGCGCACGAACGTCGAGCCGATGAAGCCGGCAGCGCCGCACACGAGCAGCCTCATGCCGACACCTTCGCGGCCATGTACTCCGACAAGCCCTCCCGCCAGTCCGGCAGCACCGGCGCCTCGCCCACGCGCTCGGTTCCGAGCACGCTGTAGGCCGGACGTCGCGCTGGCCGGGGCATGTCCCGCGTGGAGCAGGGCTTCACCTCGCACTCCATCCGCGCGGCATGAACGATCTCATTCGCGAACTCGTACCAGGAGCAGGCTCCGCCGCCGGCGACATGGACCACTCCCTGCGGCCGCCACTCCGCGAGTGTGAGCAGCGCCTGCGCCAGATGCCCCGTGAAGGTGGGGCAACCGACCTGGTCATCGACCACGTTCAGCTCGGCGCGCTCGGCGGCGAGGCGGAGGATCGTGGCGGGAAAGCAGGGACCGCCGGCGCCGAAGAGCCACGAGGAGCGGACGATCGTGTGGCTTGCGGGAGCGTGACGGGCCACCTCGAGCTCGCCCGCCAGCTTGGAGCGGCCGTACGCCGAGACGGGGCCGGTCTGGTCTGACTCGACGTAGGGCTGTCTCCTCGAGCCGTCGAACACGTAGTCGCTCGAGACATGGAGCGTCCAGGCCCCTTCGGCTGCGGCCGCGCGAGCGACATGGCCCGCGCCGGCGCCGTTGACGCCCGTCGCGTCGCGCTCATGCTCCTCGGCGCCGTCGACGTTGGTCCACGCGGCGCAGTTGACCACCAGGTCCGGGGACGCCGTCGTGATCGCTTCTCGAACTGCGCGGGGGTCCGTGATGTCGAGCTCGCCGTGGGCGAAGGCCACCACGTCGTGCCCGGCGTCCCGCGCGGCGTTCGCGACGTCCTGCCCCAGCATCCCGGCCGCGCCTGTGATCAGAAGCCGCATTTCGGTGCGCTGAAGGGTAGTGGGACTGGCCGGTCAGTCCTTCCAGAAGTCGTTCAGCATCTCGCCGTCGCCGCCCTCCGGGCGGTCGGAGCCGATCGCGATCAGCTCGAGGCCATCGGAGCCGGCCTCGAATGCCCGCACCGTTTCCGGCGCGACGCGCACCAGATCCCACTGCCGCAGGTCGACGATCTCGTCGCCGAGCCGTATCTGGCCCGAGCCGCTGACGACCAGATAGGCCTCCTCCTGCTCGCGGTGCCTATGCCCGAATGGTGTCCGGAAGCCCGGGCTGTAGCGGAAGTAGGTGACTCCCAGGTGCTCGGAGTCCATGTGGTCGCGGGCGAACCGGGATTCGAGACCTTTGACCCCGTGCTCGGCGGCTGCGTCCTTGATCTCCTTCAGGTTCTTGATGGTGTAGTCGGACATGACGCTCCTTTCGGGATTCGTGGTCACGGAAGCTTCTCAACCCGCACGATCGCGCGCTGGTAGGGTCGCCGTCATCGCTGACAGAACGAAATACACGCCTGGCACTTTCTCCTGGGCCGATCTCACGACCAGCGACCAGTCCGCCGCCAAGGGCTTCTACGGCGAACTGTTCGGCTGGGAGGCCGAGGACCTCCCGATCGGCAACGCAGTGTTCTATTCGATCATGCGGCTCGACGGCAAGGATGTCGCCGCGATCTCACCGCAGCAGCGGGAGCAGCGCGAAGCCGGGGCGCCTCCGGCGTGGAACTCGTACGTGACCGTGGAGAGCGCGGATGCCGCCGTCGAGCGCGCCAAGGAACTCGGGGGAACGGTTCACGCGCCTGCATTCGACGTCATGGACGCCGGCAGGATGGGCGTCATCCAGGATCCCCAGGGCGCGTTCTTCCTCGTGTGGGAGCCGAAGTCGCACATCGGGGCGACACTGGTGAACGCTGCCGGCGCGCTGACCTGGAACGAGCTCGCGTGCAGCGACAAGGACGTGGCGCACCATTTCTACTCCGACCTGTTCGGCTGGACGATCACCCCGCTTGAGGACATGCCGATGCCGTATTCGACGATCAAGACCGCGGATGGGCACACCAACGGCGGAATGCGGCCGGCGATGGACCGCGAGCCGCCGAACTGGCTCGTGTACTTCGGCACCGACGATATGGAGGGCTCGGTCGCCAGGTTGCGCGAGCTCGGCGGCAGCACCATGACCGAGGTCATGGACATCGGCGTCGGCAAGATCGCGATCGTCCGCGACCCGCAGGGCGCCGTGTTCGCGCTCTACGCCGGCCAATTCGAGCCGTGACCGTCGCGGTCCATTCGCAGGCATAGACCGGCGGAGGCGAGGTAGGCGGCACCGGCCAGTGGCCAGCTGCCGGGCTGTCCGCTGAGCAGTACTCCGACGGCGCCAGGGGTCACTTCGTGGGGCGCATGTGGGAGTCGTCGGAGTACTTGGCGGACGACGGCATCCCGGCTGTCCAGCAATTGTGTGCCGGTCGGGAGTGCTCTCGCGATCGCCTCGGCGACCAGCGGATAGTGGGTGCAGGCGAGGACTACCGTGCCGCAGCGGCGAGGTGTAGCTGCGGCCGCCGCCGAGATCGCCTCGGCTGTTGCGTCGTCGTCCCTCGCGTCGATGGCCTCGGCCAGACCCTCGCAGCCAATGCACGTCACGTCGCGGTTGGCGGCGAACTCGGCGATGAGCGCGGCTACGTACTCGCTGGTGGCGGTCCGTTCGGTGGCCCAGACCGCGAACGGAGCGCCAGAAGCCGCAGCAGGTTTGACCGCGGGCACCGTGCCGATGACTGGCACCATAGGCTCGAGTCGTTCGCGCAGCGAAACCAACCCGACCACGCTCGCGGTGTTGCACGGCACAACCACGGCGTCCAGCGGACGCTTTTCGGCGGCAGAAACGGCGAGATGCAGCCTGCTGATGACCTCCTCGGCCGGCAGCTGCCCCCACGGCATGCGGTCCGGATCCATCGCCAGGACGAGGTTCGCGGACGGCATCGCCGAGCGCAGCGCAACCGCTGTCGGTAGGAGTCCGATCCCGGAGTCGATCAATAGCAGCCGGATCGCCGGATGATCACAGAGGTACTTCCTGACCCCGACGTGGCGGTCATGTGTTTCGAGGGACCTGGACGACTTAAGTGGCGATATGCGCGACTTGAGTCGTCCAGGCAACGTCATACTCAGGCCCATGCGCGCGGCTCCGATCGCCGCCCTCCTAGCCCTCGCCGTCGGTGGATGCGGGGGCCAGGAGAGCACGGCTTCGCCGGGGTCGCGGACCACCACGGCGGCCGCGACGAGCACGACCCCCGCCGCCCACCCCCAGGCGATCGCCCCTCTAGCGGGCCAGCAACCTCAGGTGCCGGCGCCGGCGGGCCCGGCGGGAGTGAGCGTCGGCCCGAGCACCGGCAGCCTCGCGCAACCCGCTTCGAACGCCGTGATCGAGCAGGAATTGAGAAAGAGCGGGCTGACCGCAAGCCCGAGCCAGGCCACGCTCACGCCCGACGGCCTCGCGATCGCGCCGCTCGACGCGCCGCCGGCCGTCCAGAACGTGATCGCGGCAGCCAACGAGATCGCCCGGTTGCCGTACCGCTATGGCGGCGGCCACATCACCTACGCGGACACCGCGTACGACTGCTCGGGCTCGATCAGCTTCGCGTTCGAGGCCGCTCACCTGCTCCAGTCGTCTGTCGCGTCGGGCCAGCTCGAGAACTGGGGCGCCGCCGGGCCCGGCAAGTGGATCACCGTGTTCGCCAACGCCGGCCACACGTTCATGTACGTGGCAGGGCTGCGCTTCGACACGGTGGCGCTTGCGGAGACTGGCTCGCGGTGGTCGAATCGGTCGGCGACCGAGCCGGACCTGAAGACGTTCTCGATCAGGCA
>CATPBV010000334.1 GCA_955652345.1 uncultured Solirubrobacteraceae bacterium
CCCGCCGTGCCGGTCTCGGCCAGCAGCGGGCGCAGGATGTCGAGCGCGCCCTGCATCGCCCGGGCAGCGATCAGCATCTCGGGCACGAAGTAGTCGCCCCGCTCGAACCGCGCGCCGACCTCTTCCAGCGAGGGGATCAGCGCGTCGTAGAGCATCCGCTCGGGCTCGAGCCCCTGCTCGAGGCCGTCATTGACTCCGTCCTTGACCACCGGCGCGTTGCCGACCAGGGTCTCGTCGTAAAGCAATTGCAGGATCTCTTCGTGGGTCATGCGGCCTCGTCTCCTTGCTCGCGGTGGCCAAGGCGCCGGCTGAGAGCGCGGCCCTGTTCGATCAGAAGAGTCCGGAGCTCGGCGATCCGCGCCGGCGTGATCCGCAGCGTGGGGCCCGAGATGCTGAGCGCCGCGACGACATCCCCGCGCGCCCCGCGCACCGGAGCGGCAATCGCCGCGAGCCCTTGCTCGAGCTCGTCGACGGCGGTCGCATAGCCGCGGCGCCGGATGGTCTCGAGCTCGGCCTCGAGCCGGGTGGGATCGGTGATCGTGGTGGTCGTGTAGGCGACCAGGGGCTCCGGAACGCTCGCGCGCCCGAACGCAAGGAACACCTTGCCGTTCGCGGTGCAGTGAGACTCGACGGCGCGGCCAAGCCATTGCCCGGCGCCGAGGAAGTGCCGTCCGTCCACCTGTGCGACGTGCTCGACTCCCTCGCGTCCGGGGACCGCAAGGTTGATCGTCTCCTCACTGGCGTCGCTCAGCGCATCAAGTGAGGGCCGCGCGAGCTCCACGATGTTGCGCTCGAGCATCCCACGCTCCGCAACCCGCAGGATCGCCGGACCGGGACGTAGCCTGCCGCGCTCGCCGTCCTGTTCGATCAGCCCGCGGCGCTCGAGCGCGGTCAGCAGCCGCGACGCCGTGCTCTTGGGGATCCCGCTGGCCGCGGCTAGCTCGCCGAGTCCCACCGGTTGCTCGCTCTCGAGCACGCGGAGCAGCAGATCCGCCCCGCGGTCGACGGCGGCCACGCCGTGGGCCGGTGCACCATTGCGTGCCGGTACCCGAGCGCCGCTTGGACGAACTTGGAACTCTTGTTCCATGGGGGATATATTACGCATCGCCGCGGTGAGGTCAAGCGCGCTCGGTTCGCAATCTGACCCGACGGGCGACCTCGGCGGCGCGTAGTGTCGATCCGTCTGCTCACCGGCCGCCCAGCCACGAACCACAGGAGGCCAACTTGTTCGTCAACGCCATGCCCCGCTACGAGATCCTCAGCGAGGAGGCGATGGCCGTCCTCGACAAGGGGTGGCGGCGGCTCGTGTCGGAGATCGGGATCGAGTTCCTGCTTCCGGAGGCGGTCGACGTGCTGCGCGGCGCCGGGCAGACCGTCGAGGACGAGAACCGGGTGCGGTTCGATCCCGAGTTCATCCTCGAGCAGGTCGCGAAGGCGCCGGCCGAGTTCGAGCTCCAGGCCCGCAACCCCGAGCGCACTGCGCACATCGGCGGCGACCACATGGTGTTCGCCCCCGTCTACGGCTGCCCGTTCATCCGCGAGGGCGACGTGCGCCGCGACGCAAAGATGGCCGACTTCGAGAACCTGGTGCGCCTCGCCCAGGCCTTCCCCGAGCTCGACTCACCGGGCGGGACGATCTGCGAGCCCGAGGATCGCCCGCTCGACTCCCGCCACCTCGACATGGTGTTCGCGCTCCAGACCCTGTCGGACAAGCCATACATGGGCTCGGTCACCTCCGGGCCGAACGCCGCCGACACGATCCGAATGGGCGAGATCCTGTTCGGCGGACGGGAGGCGATCGAGCGCGCCCCCGTTTCCATATCGCTGATCAACGTCAACTCGCCGCTTCGCTACGACGACCGCATGCTCTCCGCGATGTTCGAGTACGTGAAGGCGGGCCAAGCCGTCGTGATCACGCCGTTCCTGCTGATGGGAGCGATGTCGCCCGTGTCGCTTCCCGCGACGCTCGTCCAGCAGATGGCCGAGGCGCTCGCCGGGATCGCGCTCGCCCAGCTCCTCCGTCCCGGCAGCCCGGTCGTGTTCGGCTCGTTCCTGTCGAACACCGACATGCAGTCCGGCTCGCCCTCGTTCGGAACGCCCGAGTCAGGCATCGGCGTGCTGTGCACGGGACAGATCGCCCGACACTTCGGGCTTCCCTGGCGCGGCGGCGGCGCCTTGAACGCCTCGCAGACGGTCGATGCGCAGGCCGCGTACGAGTCGCTGATGACGTTGCTGCCGACGTTCCTTGCGGGCGCCAACTTCGTGATGCACTCGGCCGGCTGGCTCGAGGGCGGGCTCGTCTCGTGCTACGAGAAGTTCATCGTCGACGTCGAGCTGCTGCGCGAGCTCCGGCACGAGTTCACGCCGCTAGAGATCGACGAGGAGTCGCTCGCGTTCAGCGCCCACCAGGAGGTCGGCCCCGGCGGCCACTTCCTGGGCGCGGTCCACACGCTCGAGCGCTTTCGCGAGTGCTTCTACCGGCCGCTCCTGTCCTCGACCGAGAACTTCGACCGGTGGACCAAGCGGGGCGCGCGCGATACGACGGCCCGGGCGGCCGAGATCTGGCGGGCGACGCTCGAGTCCTGCGTGCAGCCGCCGATGGACGACGCGACGCGAGCCGAGCTTCAGGAGTTCGTGGTCCGCCGGCGGGCGGAGCTCGGCGACTAGTCCCGGCCGGTCAATCGCGCGTCAAGCTGTCCGCGAGCCGTCTCCGGGCTCGCACCAGCGCCGGTCGGCCGATGTCAGCCGACAATGCCGAGACTCGACATAAGCACCTTCCTGGTCCGCGCAGCGCGGACAACGAGAAGGTAGCGATCCCCACGTCGCAGCTTCGATGCGGGTGCCGCGAGCCGCAGCTGGGACGTCGTGAGCTCGTGGGTCACGACGGCAGTCATGCGGGCCAGGAACCGCGGGCTGCTGCTGCGCCCGAGGTCGTAGATACTCGCTACGCAGGGGCGGCGCTTGCTGCACCCACGAACCGAGGCGATCACGATCGTCTTGACACGACGAATTTTTGCCCGAGTGGCGGCTCGTCCGAGCCTGCCTGAGATCTGATAGTTCGGGACGCTGAACGTAATACCGCTGACCGCGACCAGGAGGCCTTCGGAGCCATTGGCGGCAGCGGTCCAGGGCGTGTACGACGCCGGATCGTTCGTCCCGGGGTCTCCTAGCCTGGTCGTGGTGAACTCGCTTGCGGCGTCGGCAGGGAGTACGCCATACAAGTTCAGCAGAGCCGCCGCTGGAAGGAACGCCTGCAGGGTTCCGAGCTGAGGCGTTCCGTCGGCTCTCTGGTGGGTCGATGCAAGCTGGATGTCGAGCGAGGGCGCCTGCGGAGTACCGCCAGGCGTCAGGTATCCCGTGATCGCGTTCTGGGTGGCGAACACCGCGCCGGTCAGTGATGGGTCGAGAGTGTTGTCCAGGCTAAACAAAACCTCCGCCGAGAGCACGTTGGCGTCCGCGCGCGGAATCTCACAGTTCAGCGGCGGCGAAGCGGTGCAACCGTTCCCTGGCGGAAAGCTCGCCACGAACGGAGCCGTCGCCGGGCGGAACTTGATGTGGACCGTCGCATCGTCCTGACCGAGGTTGTGAGTCTGCCAGTAGAGGAGCTCGCCGTTGATCCAGGTCCAGCGCAGGCTTTTTCCGAGCGTGTTTAGAGCTACGGTCATGTCGATGACCGAGTTTGAATCGATACTGGGGGTTACCGGCTGACTCGGGTTCGAGAAATCCCAACCATCAGTGTTGCCCTGGCCGTACACCACTGTGACCCCCACACGGTTCGGCGTCGCATAGCATGAGCCTGGGGCAGGAGGCTGGCCGGCCGCGCACAGATTGAGGGGTAAGACGACTGTCGTCACGGCGCCTGGCGAAACCGGTGTCGCGGTGGTGGTGCCGTTCGTGATCACCGGGGTCGACACACCACCGTTGATTACCGTGAGCGATACGACGTAGGGCCGCGCCGCCACACCTCCTGCCATGTCGCCCCACCCGGGACCCGGGCTGCCCGGGTCGCTCGAGGAGCCATCGGTGGTTGCCTGAGTGGGCATGCCGACGGGACCATTCGAACCGTCAGCAAATGCAGCGGGGGTTGCCAAGGCGCCGTACAGCCCGCCCGCGAGGGCAAGCGTTATCAGTGAGCTGCGTAGTGAATGGCGTGCCATTTCAGCGGCGCCCACCACACCAGCCGGTCATTCGGCGCCTCCGGGTTGCAGGGACCTGAAGACCGGGATGTGCTGTTCTCGAACGCGTATCGGCGAGTGCCGGCCACAGCTGAAGAGATGCATCCGACCACTGGCCTGGGCTGAGCCAGACAGAGCTCGCTGCCGTCGACCCCAACGGGCTGAGCTGGGAGACTGACGCGCATGCGGTTGAAGTTGCTTGTGCTCGGATCCGCGATCGCGGTGATCTC
>CATPBV010000335.1 GCA_955652345.1 uncultured Solirubrobacteraceae bacterium
CGTCAAGGGCGATCTCACAGTCAGCGGCAACATCAGCGGTACAGGCGCTGTGTTCGCGACCGGCAACATCACGGCAGCCGGAGCGCACATGAGGACGGACAACCGGGTAGGGCCCGTCGCCGGCGGCCAGCTCAACCTCCCCTAGCGCCGCCGTCACCCACCCCTGAGGCGGGCAACTCTGGACCCAGCTCAGAACCTGAAGCACTCCGTCAGATCGCCGATCCACTGGATCCGATCGCGCGGCGGAGCGGGCGGGCCCGTCGCCGCGCCCCCAGAAGCCTCGTTGTTCGCGCCGCCGGGCGTGCTGTCGTCGAACTTGTGGTTGATCGACGCCAGCGTCGGAAGGCCGAACGCGGTCTCGATGAACTTCAGCACCGAGCTGTGCTCGTACACGGTCGGCTCGAGATGTCCCGGCTTCGCCCATGGCGACACCACCCATGTGGGGACCCGTATCCCCAGGCCGTACGCGTCCACCTCGGGCGGCGGGACGTGGTCGAAGAATCCGCCGGACTCGTCATAGGTGAGGATGTAGGCGGAGCTCTGCCATTGCGGCGAGCGCATCAGCGCGGTGATCATCTGCCGCTGCAAACGCATGCCGACCCGCACGTCCGCCGGCGGATGCTCGTCCACGTGGAGGCTGAAGCTGGGGATCAGGATCGAGACGTTCGGCAGCTCGCCGCGCGCGGCGTCCCGCAGGTAGTCGTCGGTCGTGTGCCGCGTCCGCGGGTCGAAGGCGAAGCGCTTGAAGAACACGTAGACGTTGTCGCTCTCCCCCTCGACCACGTTGTCGAAGTGCCTCAGGTTGTAGACCTTCCACGAGACACCGGCATCCTCGAGCAGGTCGAGAATGCACGGGTAGTCGAGGACCCCGTACCCCCACACTCCGTTCGTGGTGATCCCGCCTGACGTCCCGGCCGCCAGGTAGAAGCGGTTCGGCCAGGTGGGGCCGAGCACCGAGCCGAAGTAGTTGACGCAGAGCGTGAAGCGACGGTGCAGCGAGTAGTAGAACGGCAGCTCGTCGGCGGTGTAGTAGCCGAGCGCGTTCTCGCCGTCGGTCGTGAAGAACCCGTCCATGCGCCCGCCGTTCCACTCGCTGTGCATCACCGTCCAGGAGTGGCCGATGTCGGCGGTCGAGAAGCTCGTGAACCGATGCGGCCGCACCGATCCGCCATGACCGTCGGGCTGGCTGTATCCCGGCGGAACGCCGAAGCCGCCGATCCACGGCGCGAACCCGAAGTAGTGATCGAACGACCGGTTCTCCTGGCAGTCGAGCACGATCTGCTCTACCGGCAGCCGGCTCTTCCGGCCCGATCGGCGTACCGCGCCGCTCGCGACGGCGGGCAGCGCGGCGGCTGCCCCGACGGCCGCCCCGGCCCCCTTCAGCGCGTCCCGGCGCGTGACCTTCCGCGCGTCGCTCATTTCACACCTCCACGCAGTACTTGCAAGGACGAGACGGGCTTGATATATCAGCGCCGACCGGGGGATGTCAAGTTATCCGCGTCGCCTCTATAGGCAGGAGGAAGCATGCGTATTTGCAGGCGTTTTGTCGCCGCGGCGGGGCTTGCCGCGGCTCTTGCGGCCATTCCAACCGCCCAGGCAAGCGATCGCATGTCGGGTGCGGCGGGTCAGATCCGTCACATCGTGGTGATCTTCCAGGAGAACGTCTCGTTCGATCACTACTTCGGCACATATCCGGTTGCCGCCAACCCGCCCGGCGAGCCCGCGTTCCACGCGGCACCGGGAACACCCCATCCAGTGAACCTGCTCGGGTCCTCGCTGCTGACCCACAACCCCAACTTGGCCAATCCGGCCCGCCTGGGCCGCTCTGACTGGCCACTGTGCGACCTGAGCCACGACTATGACCCGGAGCTTCGCGCCTGGAACGGCGGCAAGATGAACCGGTTCCTTCAGGAGTCGGTCGACTACGAGCGATCCGACCGGCCGGGCCCCGGCTACGGCAGCCTGCCCGCAGGCGTAACCGGCGGGGTCACCACCAACAACTGCACCACCCCACTCCCGAACCACACGGGCGACCAGGCCACCAACAAGGAGGCGATGAACTACTACGACGGCAACACAGTCACCGCCCTGTGGAACTACGCCCAGGACGGAGTCTTGTTTGACCACTCCTTCGATCCCACTTTCGGGCCCTCGACCCCCGGCGCGCTCAACCTGATCTCGGGCCAGACCGGCAACGTCCGTGTCCCGGCGGACTCCGATGACCAGCACTCGTGCACAGATCTGCACTGGGCGCTCGATCTCGTGCGAGACTGCTTCGCCCCATCGGGAACCCGCACGCTGTTCAACGGGGACACCGACCTGCGCGACGGAGTCGTGATCGGCGATCCCGACCCGGCGTTCGACCAGTGCGCGAGTACCAACACGGTCGAGATGCTGGGGCGCAACGTCGGCGACCTCCTCAACGCCCACGGTGCCACCTGGGGGTTCTTCGAAGGCGGCTTCCGGCCGTCGGTGCCGGCGCACGGCAACGACAAGGCAGTCTGCGGGACCCGGCATCGCGCCATCAATCCGTTCAACGGCTTCAAGGGCTCTGAGAAGACGGACTACACCGCCCACCACGAGCCGTTCCAGTACTACAAGAGCACCGCGAACCCAGCCCACCTGCCGCCGAGCTCGGTCGAGATGATCGGCCGCACCGATCGCGCCAACCATCAGTACGACATGACCGACTTCAGGGCGGCACTGGCCCACGGGATCCTGCCGGCCGTGTCGTTCCTGAAGGCGCCGCGCTACCAGGACGGCCACGCGGGCTACTCGGACCCGATCGACGAGCAGCACTTCCTCGTCGACACGATCAACCGGATCGAGCACTCCAAGTTCTGGAGCTCGACGGCGATCTTCATCGCCTACGACGACTCGGATGGGTTCTACGACCAGGTGTCGCCGCCGATCCTGAACTTCGACTCGGCGATCATTCCGGGCCCGGTCGTGGGCGGCGTGCAGTGGCCCGGCAACATGTGCCAGCCCGCGCCTGATGCCCCGAATCCGAGCATCAGCGCGACGCCGGGACGCTGCGGCTACGGGCCGCGCCTGCCGATGCTCGTGCTGAGCCCGTGGGTCAAGGCGAACACGGTCGACAGCACCACGATGAGCACCGACGCGATCCTGCGGTTCATCGAGGATCGGTTCGCCGGCGGCGAGCGAATCTCATCGACCTCGCTCGACAACATCGCCGGCAGCCTGACCGATGTGTTCAGTGCCTCCCAGCCGCACCTCGACCCGCTGATCCTCAACCCGAAGACGGGAGAGGCCAGGGCTCGAGGCTGATCAGCTGACAGAACTCTCGAGCAGCCGCTCGAGCTGTCGCTCCAGGGCCGCGCCGCCCACTTGGCGCACCTGGAGCGGCAGGCTGATGCGGTCGGCGGCGCGCTGCGCCGCCGACCGCGTCGCAGGAGTCGGCCGCTGGGCGAGCCACAGCACGCGCGTGTAGTTGCGAAAGTAGTCCTCGCATAGCTCGGGGTGTCGGTCCAGGCCGAGCTCCCGCCCCACCGTGTGCTCAAACGTCCGGGCCAGGAAGTCGGTCAGGAAGTAGGTGCCGGGCTCCTCGCTGAGCGCCTCCGCTACCTCCTCGCGCGCAAACACGTCGTAGCAGTGCTGTCCGGATAGGCGCTTTACGCCCGCGCCCACAAGCACCTTGTCGATCGCTCCGTAGCTGCCGCAGTCCGCATACGCGACCGCGAGCACGTCGTATCGTCCGCGGAGCGCCGACAGCTTCCGCTCGACTGCCGGCGCGATTCGCTCGGGTCGGTTGTGGAGCAGGGCTGGGATCGGGTGCACATCGATCTCCCAGCCATGCCGCCGAGCGATCCCCCGGACCTCTGCGGCGAGCGCGCCGCACGCGATTACAGCGGCGCTCATCCCGGGAACGCGAGCTGGTCGATGAACATGTCATTGAAGTCGGCACGGCCCGAGAGCTCGACGTACTCGACCTCGCGGAGGATCGAGTGGGCCTCGGCGCGTTCGCGACTCGAGAGCGCGGCGATCTTGGCCCCTTCGCCCGCCATGTTCCCGGCGGACACGATCCTCGGCAGCGCCAGGTCCGGCACCAGCCCGATCCGCACGGCGCTGAGCGGCGTCAGGTACGCACCGAAGCTCCCGGCGAGCAACACCTGCGCGACGTCCTTGGGCCCGACGCCCAGCTCGCCCATCAGGATCCGCCATCCGGTCGCGATCGACGCCTTGGCGAACTGAAGCTCGCGCACGTCGCGCTGGGACAGGTACACGGAGCTCTCCGGATCTTCGCCGTGCCAGTGCAGGACGAACACCCGCTCCTTACCGATCATGGTCAGGCGCGAGCTCAGCCCGGGATGCAACTCGGCTGCGACGTCCTCGGCCATGAAGCGTCCGGAATGGTCAATCAGCCCGCAGTGCACTAGCTCCGCGACCGCGTCGACCAGCCCCGAGCCACAGATGCCCACCGGCTCGACGTCCGCGATCACCTGCAGCGCCAACGAATCGCCCTCGATCTTGACCCCCTCGATCGCTCCGTCGGCGGCGCGCATGCCGCATTTGATCTGGGCCGCCTCGAACGCCGGCCCGGCGGGCGCGGCGGTCGCGAGCACGCGCTCGTTCGATCCGAGCGCGATCTCGCTGTTGGTGCCGACGTCGATGAACAGCCGGAGGCGGCGGTCGCGGGTCAGTCCCGTCGCGAGCAGGCCGGCGACGATGTCGCCCCCGACGTACGCCCCGAGCGACGGGAACACGAACGCCGGCGCGCGCGGGTGGACCTCGACGCCGAGATCGCTCGCGCTGACCGGCGGCATGCTGTGGGTGCTGACCACGAACGGCGCCATCGACAGCGGCTCGGGGTCGATCCCCAGCACCAGCTGGATCATCGTGACGTTGCCGCACACGGTGACCTCGTAGACCTCGCGCGGCTCCACCTCACCCTCGGCGCACACCTCGGCGGTCAGCTGAGCGAGCGTCTCGTGCGCGCGCTCGCGAAGCTCGCCGAGCGCCTCGTGGTCGAGCATCGTCGCCGAGATCCGCGTGATCACGTCGGCGCCGTACGGCTGCTGGCGGTTGAGCATCGAGCCCACCGCGACCGGCTGCCCGCTTTCGAGATCCAGGAGCGTCGCAACCACCGTCGTCGTGCCGACGTCGAACGCGATCGCGTACCGCCGGGCGGTCGTGTCGCCCGGCTCGACGTCGATCAGCTCCTCGTCGCAGACGACCGCCGTGACGTCGAACGCGGCTTCGCGCAGCGTGCTACCGAGCGAGCGCAGCAGCTCCAGTGATGCCTTCGGCTCTAGATCCTCGAGCCCGTCGAGCACCCGCTGGAGGTCCGAGCGCTGATCCTCGAGCGAGGGCTCGGCCAGCACAAGATGGCGCTTCTGGACGGCAGGCCGGAGAATCACGTGGCGCCCAACCCCCGCCAGCGCCGCCTTCGGACGGGTCTGAAGCGGCGGCACCTCGATCACCAGATCCCCGCGAGCGTTCGCGCGGCACGCAAGCCGCCACCCGTCTAGCAGCTCCTCGGCGGTGAAGGCGCGAGGATCGACGCTGCCAACCGGCACGTCCCCGGACACGACCCGCACCTTGCACTTCTTGCAGGTCCCGTGTCCGCCGCAGGTGGAGTCGATCGCAATCCCGTTCCAGCTCGCCGCGTCGAACACCGGCGTCCCGCTGGGGACCCGGACGTCCGCGCCGTCTGGGAGGAAGCGGAGCCTGACCCGCTGGGACCCATCGTCGGGCGCCGGGAGCTCGGCGTCCACGATGGCGGGCGGGACCTGCGCTATGCGGGCCAGCGGAGAGCTCATCTCGCCCCAGCCGTCTCCTGCTCCTGGGCGATCGCTGCCTGGCGGGCGCGGTGGGCGGCAATCCAGCTCGTTCCCCACGGGTCGTGACCGAGCAGCAGGTCGGCGGCCCGGACCGCCTCGACGCACACCGGCGCGGCCGACATGATCGCGCTGGTCAGTCCGGCGGCCATCGCCATCGGCAGGAAGGATGCATTCAGCACGAGGCGCTGCGGCAACCCAAACGACACGTTCGACGCCCCGAGGCACATGTTGACCCCGAGCTCGTCGCGGATCAGGCTGATCGTCTTCAGCGTCGTGGTCACCGCCTCGGTATCGGCGCCAACGGTCATCGCCAGCGGGTCGATCACCACGTCCTCGGGCGAGATCCCGTGGTCGCCTGCCGCGCTTACGATCCGGCGCGCGCACTCGAGCCGCTTCTCCGGCGTTTCGGGGATCCCCGTCTCGTCGTTGGCGAGGCCGATCACCGCCGCGCCGTGCCTTGCCACGAGCGGCAGGATCTCCTCCAGGCGCTCGTCCTCCGCCGTCACAGAGTTCACGAGCGCGCGCCCCTCGTACACCGACAGGCCCGCCTCGAGCGCCTCGATCACCGAAGAGTCGATGCAGACCGGGACCTCGACGGCCTCCTGCACGGTCCGGAGCATCGCCTGGAGCAGCTCTGGCTCGTCCACAAGCGGGATCCCCGCGTTGACGTCGACCATGTCGGCGCCGGCGTCGACCTGCGCGAGCGCGTCGACGGTCACGGTCGAGAGATCGCCGTTGCGGAGCTCCTCGGCGAACTTCTTACGGCCCGTGGGGTTGATCCGCTCGCCGATGATGCAGAACGGGCCGTTGGAGCTGATCGTGACGGTCCTAGACCGCGACCGAAGCACTGTATCCATTGGTCTCTCTTTCGACTCGGGGTGGGATGCCCAGGCGCCTGCACAGCTTCGCGATCCCCGCGTCCTTGCGGAACGAGATGAAATGGAGGCCCGCCACGCCGGGCTGCGCAAGCGCATGTGTGGCGAGCTCGTAGGCGATCTCGAAGCACTCCTCTTCGGCATTCCTCGCGCTCTCGACCC
Source organism: uncultured Solirubrobacteraceae bacterium (assembly GCA_955652345.1). GTDB lineage: Bacteria > Actinomycetota > Thermoleophilia > Solirubrobacterales > Solirubrobacteraceae > Palsa-465. The sequence goes on from CATPBV010000335.1 coordinate 6,839, forward strand.
GCGCGACGATCTCGGGCGGGACGTCGATGCCGGGGACCTTGCTCGCGACGAACCGCATCCCGCCGACGGTCCGCAGGATGCAGATCGACGGGATCACGGCGAGCCGCTCGCTGACCCCGGTGTCGTACGCGACGTGCATGAAGCGCTCCAGCAGCTCCGGCCGGTAGCAGATCTGAAGCTGGAGGAAGCGCGCTCCCGCCAGCGCTTTCTTAGCCGCCCGGCGGACCCGGTACTCGTACGGCGGCGCGCCCGGGTTCTCGACCGCGCCGATCAGGAAGTGCGGAGCCGGCGTGATCGGCCGCCCGGACAGGTAGCGCCCGCCTTCGAGAGCGCGCGCGAGCGCGATCAGCTGCGGAGCATCGAGGTCGAAGACCCGCCGCGCCTCGGGCTCGTCGCCGGCGGTCACGTCATCGCCGGTCATGCAACTGATGTTCTCGACGCCGTGCATCGCGGCGCCGACGAGGTCCGCCTCGAGGGCAAGGCGATTGCGATCCCGACAGGCGAGCTGCATGATCGGCTCGACGCCCGCTTGGAGCAGCCCGAGCGACACGGCCAGGGCCGAGCAGTGGGCGTGCGCGGAGGGGTTGTCGGTCGCGTTGAAGGCGTCGACGAACGCCTCCATCGGCTCCAGCTGGCGCCCGATTTCGGCGTGGCCGCCGCCGTCGATGACCGGCATCTCGGCGGTGACTACGAACCGGCCGGCGGCGAGCTTGCGCTCAAGGCTCGACATCGGCGCGCGCCGCCCATCCGGCCGGAACCTCCCGATCACGGCCGGTCACGAGGTTGATCCACGAGGAGGTGCCCGCCAGGCGGTTGTCGACGGGCGCGCGAACGCGGTCGATGTGGCCCCGCCACAGCGGCAGTCGCTCCGAGCGCTCGTATGCCTTCAGCCAAACGCACCGCATGTCGGGCTTGACCTCGCAAGTCCCGTCGGGCCTGACCCCACCGCAGGGGCCGTTGCGAAGCGTCTTCGGGCAGTTCATCGGGCACGTCAGGCCCGTCTCGTGCAGCACGCACTGACCGCACATCTGGCAGTCCCAGATGGCGCCCTTGACGACGTGCTCGGCACGGGCCACGAGTCCGCCGGTCCTCATGCGGGCACCTTCTCCCGCTTGCGCTCGATCAGCTCCTTGGCCTTCTTCACCGCGGAGGACGCATCCGCCGAATACCCATCCGCGCCGACCGCGTCCGCGTACTCCTGGGTGACCGGCGCCCCGCCGACCATCACGATCACCCGGTCGCGCAGGCCGGTCTTCTCGAGCGCGTTGATGTTCGCCTTGAACATCGGCTTCGTCGTGGTCAGGAACGCGGAAAAGCCGACGACGTCGGGGTCGTGCTCCTCGATCTGCTCGATGAACTTCTCCGGCGCGACGTTCACGCCGAGATCGATCACGGTGAAGCCCGCGCCCTCGAGCATGATGTTGCAGAGGTTCTTGCCGATGTCGTGCACGTCGCCCTTGACGGTGCCCATCAGGAAGGTCC
>CATPBV010000336.1 GCA_955652345.1 uncultured Solirubrobacteraceae bacterium
CGACATCTCGGCGAGCGAGATCGCCGAGCAGGTTGGAATCAGCCGCTCCACCGCCCAGCGCTACCTAGCCGAGCTGGCCCGCCAGGGCAAGATCGAGCTCCGCCTGCACTACGGCGCCACCGGCCGACCAGAACACCGCTACAGGATCGGAGCCGCGAGCGACTAGTCGAGACCTCGACGCGCGGTTCGCGGTCAAGGTTCGCGTCACTTGATGGCAACAACCATGGAATCCGGCCCCACGAGCGGCTGGACGTACGTCTCGCCGAAGCCCACGTCGCGCATCCAGCGCTGACAATCGGCGCCCGTGTAATCGAAACCGGCCGGGGTTTCGATCAGCATGTTGAGGCTCATCAGGAGTCCGAACGCGTTGCTGCGGCGGTCGTCGTCGATGATCGCCTCGTAGACGATCAGAGCGCCACCGTCCGGTAGCGCCGCGTAGGCCCTCTCCAACAACGTGCGCTTCTCGTCGGCGTCCCAGTCGTGGAGAATGTGGCCCATGACGAGGACGTCGGCGGCGGGCAGTGGGTCGGTAAAGAAGTCGCCCGGGTAGAAGCGCAGGCGATCGCTCAGGCCTGCGCCCGCCACGAACTCGTCGAACAGCGGGCCGACTGGCGGGAGGTCGAAGCCGCCGCCCGTGATGTGGCTGTGGGCACGCGCAATCGCCACCGGCACGCATCCCTCGGCGCAGCCCACGTCGATGACAGTCTGGTAGCGGTCCCACGGGAACGAGGCTGCGATCGCGTGGGCCACGCCGCCGCTGATCCCGGTCATCGCCTTGGCGAACTCCCGCAGCTTCGCCGGATCGGCGTAAAGAACCTCGAAGAAGTTGCCCCCCGTCTTTGCCTCGTTCTGGGGCTGGCCGGTCCGCAACCCCTCGGTCAGGGAGTTCCAAAAGCCGAACAGGCGAGCGTTCGCCATCTCCAGGATGCCGCCGACGTAGCTCGGCTTCGCGCGATCGAGGAACAACTCCGTCGCCGGAGTGTTCGTGTAGCGCCCGTCCTCGCGCGCAAGCATTCCCAACGCGACGAGTGCGTCGAAGAAATCGAGCGAGCCGCGCTGCTGGAGCCCGAGTCGCTCACGAAGCTCCTCGGCGTCGAGCGAGCCGGCGGCTGAGAGCTCGGAGAACAACCCAAGCTCTACCGCGCTGAGGAGCGTCTTGGATCCCCAGAACGCCATTCCGAGCTGCATGATCGCCTCGGGCGTCGGACCCGGCGGCGCCTGCTCACCACTCGCGCTGACAGTCGCCTGTTCTGTCGCCATCGTGCCTCTTCTCGGTGAGTGTGGTCAGGTCCCCCGGCACCGGAGCGCCGCGACCCGCAATCTAGAGTGGTGGGCGATGCCGGTCAACCCGGCGTCCCGATCAGACCAGAGGTGAGTGGATGAGCCCTCGCTATCCGGTGTGCACTGCCGACAGCGAAGCGGCCGCGCAAGGCGGCCGCTCCAAAGCCGACTACGAGCCCCGGCAGGCAGCTCGCGTCAGGTCAACTGCTTTCCGTGTGACTCAGCTGACGGTGATCTCCTGTGTCACGACCGGCGCGGCGCCCGCTCCGGGGAACGCGGATCCGATGCCGCTGAACAGCACCGCCTTCACCTTGTAGGTGCCCGGCTTGGCGTATGCGTGAGTCGGGTTGGCTCCTGAGCCCGTCGAGCCGTCGCCGAACTCCCAGAGATAGTTCTTCACGCGCTTGCGGCTCAGGGTGGTGAGTCCGCTGAAGGTCACCGTCTGACCCGCGGCCGGCGTTGCCGGCGAGAACGTGAACCCCGGCGTGAACCCGCTGTGACCCGTCGTGACGATCCCGCCCGTGCCGATCGAGAGCCCGTCAGGGCCGAACACCGCGAGCCCGACGGCGTACGAAGCGGACTCCGGGAACGTGTGCGTGATCACTGGAGTCGTCCGCTCGACGGTCTCGGCGGCGAACGCGTCGTTGAACTGCCAGCTGAAGAAGGCGATCCCTCCTGACGCGGTCGAGCCGGTCGCGTCGAACGTCATCGTCGGCCCAGGGCCGGCGGTGGCTGTGAACGTCGCGGTCGGCGCGGGGCCGTTGAGCGTGAACCGCTGCAGGCACCTGTGGCCCTGGTTGCTCCACTCCTCCTGATACCAGTAGAAGTGCCCGTTGATCACCTGGTTGTACTTGGCACCGTTATGGGTCCCGAGCGGTTTGCCCATCTCGGTATTGCACTGGTCACCGATCTCGCTGCCATGCAGCGCCCCGGCGCCGTTTGTCCACGCGTCGTTCGGAATCGGGTCTGTGATCGACTCGTTGTGCTCGTGGCTCAGCCCGCCCTCGAGCGCGCCGTCCGAAATACCGTTCGGGTGGTTCCCATCGTCGCAGCCGGGGTTGCCGGCCACAAACGGATCGTTGGCGTAGAAAAGCATCGGCGAGATGACCGTTTGCCCGTGGTACGCGCAGAAGAGCGCGAGGTGGTCCGGGATCTCGCCCGCCGAACATCCGCCAAACGCCGGGGTCGAGTTCGGGTTGTCGCTGAAGCACGTCTCGACGTGCGGTGGCGTCATCAGGTAGTACTCATGGCTCAGGTCGCGCTTCAGGTGACGCTCGGTGACGAACCTCTCAAGCTCCTGCTGGATCTGGAGGTCGGTCAGGCATGCGATCACCGGGGTGTTGACCGGACACAGGCTCTTGGGATACGGGTGCGTGTCGACCAGTGCGCCGCCGAAGGTCACGTCGTACTTCGCAAACGCGCCGGTCAAGTCGTTGTACTGGGTCGAGACCGAGTCGACGTTCTGATTCCCGCCGTTGTCGTGCGCAAGGTCTTTAAAGAACCGCGCGATCCCCGACACATACTCCCGCGGATACGCCGACAGCCCCCCCGGACTCCAGAGCACCATGTAGTCCGTGTTCGACGGCATCACCGGGCCGCCGTTGTAATCCATGTTCTTGAACGCGGCGTCGAACGTGTGGAACGGCAACGCCGCCGCATGGCGGAGCGGCTGGTAGGACACCGTTTGCCCGCCCTGGATCTTCAGCAAGACTGCCGACGCGCTCGACGCCGCGATCGCCGAGACCACGATCGCCGCGGCGACTGCCGCCACCAGCAGGCTTCGACCCCGATGAACCCTCATAGACACGACCCCTCCTTCGTGTGGTGTTATGTGCGCCGGCGCGAAACCTATCGGGTTTCGCCTGGCGATGGGGCCAAACTTGACGCCGAGCGCCCAGGGTTCCTTTCACGCCCGCTGCGCAGGAGCGGGCGTGATGGATCGCGAGCACAGCCGGCGACAATCCACGGCGGACGAACGTTGGATTGGGGCGTGGCCCGCCCCGGAGCGCATCGAGTCCCTAGAGCGAGCGGAGCGCCGGCAGCAGCTCGCGCCCCGGTGCGGCGCGCTCGCCTCGCTCAAGCACGGCGAGCGCGCGACCAGCGCTAGATGTCGCCCGCCGTCACTTGACCGCCGAGCGTGAGAACACGCGGATTGCGATCACCGTCAGGGCGGCCGCGAACAGCGCCACTACCGCCAGGCTGAGCCATGCTTCGAGGGTCACATTGCTCATCCCCCAGATGTCGTGGAGCCCCTTACCCGCGGGGTCGATGAACCCGTAGCGCAGCAGTGCGAGCGCGTGCGTGAGCGGCATCGCCTTGGCGATCGCCGCCAGCACGCCGGGCATCGCGCCGATCGGGAACAGCGCGCCCGCGAAGAAGAACGGCAGGATCGCCAGAACCGGCGTCGCGCCGATGTAGTCCTCCTCCTTCGTCACCCGGCTCGCGACCGTCTCCGCGAGCGCGTACATGAACACGGTGAACAGCAGGGCCGCGGCCATGAACCAGGCGACGCCCACGATCGTGATGTGGAACACACCGCCGCGAAGCGCGGATAGGCCCACTACCACGATCGCCTGGAGCGCCGCGAGTACGAGCGCGACGACCATGTTCCCGAGCACCAGATACGCGCGCGGGATCGGAGCGGCGAGCAGCTCTCGCTGGGCGCCGGAGTGACGATCGACGAGCACACTCAGCCCTGCGAACACGCAGCTGAGCGGAATCACCAGTCCAATAGCTCCAACGCCGACGAACGACGTGTAGTCGATATGCGAGTGAAGGCCTCCGGTCGCCTTCTGGAGCGCGGGCGCGAGAATCAGGGCAAGGAGCGCCGGGCCGACGAGCGGCACGGCAATCTGACGCGGTGTCCGTGATGTCAACAGCGCCCGGCGCCTGGCCAGCGTAAACAGCGCGCTCGCCGGGCGGGCGCGGCGCGCCTGCGGAAGGGGCATCGATACTGCGTCTGATGTGGCAGACATTCGTGTGACTCCTGTTCTTGTGCGTGATTAGGCGGCCTCGTCGAAACGAGTGCCGGTCAGTTGGATGTAGACGTCGTCAAGGGTTGGCCTGCGCACTTGGATCTCAGACGGGCGCAGGTGGTGCTTGTCGATCTCCTGGAGCGCATCGGCAGCAGGACGACCGTGCAGCGCGACGGTCACTCGGGCACCGACCGCGAACGCGTCGGGGCCAGCCACACCAAGCGAGCGGAGGAGCTCCACTGCGCTCTCGGCGTCGCGTTCGACGCGGAACTCGAGGATCTCCTCACCGAGCCCGGCCAGCAGCGCCTCGGGGCGGTCGAGCGCCACGATCTCCCCGTGATGGATGATCGCCACACGGTCGGCCAGCCGCTGGGCCTCGTCGAGATAGTGCGTCGTCACGAGGATCGTCACGTCCTCGCGTGCCCGCAGGCCAGCGATCACGTCGAGCAGCTCGTGCCGGATCCGCGGATCGAGGCCGACGGTCGGCTCGTCCAGGAACAGCACCTGTGGCTTGGACACGAGCGCGCGCGCGATCTCGAGCCTCCGGCGCTGCCCGCCGCTGTAGCTGTCCACCTTTCGATCGATCAGCTCCGCGATCCCGAGCACCTGCACGAGCTCCTCGATCCGGCGCGCGGCGCGCGCCGAGTCGACGCCCCACAGGCGCGCGTGGAGCTCGAGGTTCTCACGTCCGCTCAGGGAACCGTCGACCACGGGCTCCTGGAATACGACGCTGCTCACGCTCCGGGCCTGAAGCGGCTGCTTTGCGACGTCGTAGCCCGCGAGTCGCGCGCTACCGCCGGTGGGGGCGACCGTGGTCGTCAGCATCCCGATCGTGGTCGACTTGCCGGCTCCGTTCGGACCGAGCAGGCCGAACACCTCACCTGGCTCGACGTCGAAGTCGATGCCCTTGACGGCTTCCACGCCGCCTGGATATGTCTTGCGCAGACCGCGCACTTCGATCGTTGTCATCGCGGTTTTCTCCGTTCTCGTAGGGACCGGTCACATCTGAGGCGCCGGCGTCGTCACCCCCTTGACGGCCCGTAGCGAAAGGATGTGACCGATGAACGCAAGTGAGTGGCAGGCAGAGCAGTTCGAGCAGAGCCGATCGCACCTGCGTGCGGTCGCTTACCGGATGCTGGGATCCGGCTCCGAGGCCGAGGACGCGGTCCAGGAGGCGTGGATCCGCTTCGCGCGTTCGGACACCGGCGCTGTCGAGAACCTACGCGGCTGGCTCACAACGGTGGTGAGCCGTGTCTGCTTGGACATGCTGCGCGCGCGTCGCGCCCGCCGCGAGGAGCTTCTCGAGGCACCGAACGTAACGCTCTCGGACCCGACCGATCCCGAGCAGGAGGTCCTGCTCGCCGACTCGGTCGGTCTGGCGCTGCTCGTCATCTTGGAGACGCTGTCACCCGCGGAGCGACTTGCGTTCGTGCTCCACGACATGTTCGGGATGCCGTTCGAGGAGATCGCGCCGATCGTCGACCGCAGCCCGACCGCCACCCGTCAGCTCGCCAGCCGCGCGCGCCGCCGGGTCCGCGGCGTAAGGCCCGAGGCCACGGCCGAGAGCCTGATCCACCAGCGCAAGGTCGTCGACGCGTTCCTCGCCGCTTCGCGCGAAGGGGACTTCGAGGCGCTGGTAGCTGTGCTTGACCCCAACGTTGTGTTCCGCTCCGATCGCGGCACCGACCTGTCTCGGGGCGCAATCGAAATCACAGGGGCGAGAGAAGTGGCGAACGTGATCCTCGCGCGCGGTACGCCGTTCGCGCCTTTCGCGCAGCCCGCGGTCGTGGACGGGCAGGCCGGCGCGGTCGTCGTGGTCAGCGGCCGACTGCGGTCGGTTGTCAAGTTCACCGTGGCCGGAGACCGAGTGGTCGCGATGGACCTGACGATCGATCCGGACACGCTCAGCCGCCTCCCCATCTGACGACCGCTGTTGGCAGAGATCGACGCCAACGAGAGGCAGGCGTGTCAGTCTTGGGCGAGCGCGATGATCTCGCGGCGGAACGGGACCCGGTCGCGGTCCTCGGTGGCCGGGTCGTCGAGCTCCTCGGCGTACCGGTGCCCGTCCCACACGGCATGGGCGATAGTGCCGGGAGCGAGCGCGTCCCCGATCGCCTGGACAGCCGGGCCGCGCCCCGCTTCGGCGAGCTCGGTCGCGAGCTCGTCGTTGGGCAGGCGCGCAGTCACCAGGACCAGCGAATCGGCATCGAGTGTCGTATCGCGATCGGTGTACATGCAGGCGAATCGGATCCCGTCAGGGCCGGCTGCGCGCAGCGCGCTGGAGAGCACAATTGTCACCCCGGCCGCCACGAGCCGAGCGTGGATTCGGTGTTGCTCCATCGTGTGCTCTGTCCACGCCGACACAAGCGCCTGCGGGGTGACGAGGACCACTCGCTTGCCGGCGGCGGCAAGCACCTCGGCAAGCGCGCCGCCCATGTAGTAATGGTCGTCGTCGTAGACCACGACGCGCTCACCCGCGGGGAGCTTCCCTCGCAGGAGCTCGTCGGGGGTGAGGAGCTCGAGCCCGTCGGCGAGCGGTAAGGGGTGCATCGACGCGCGGCCGACGCCGTCGGCCCGCCAGCGCGCGCCGGTCGCGACCGCGACATGGTCGAAGTCGTAGCGAAGCACCTCTTCGGCCGTGACCGTGCTCCCCCGGGCGATCTCGACGTTCCGCAGGCGCCGCAGCTGCGCGAGGCGGTAGTCGAGGACCCGGATCCACGCCGCGAGACCCGGCAGGCGCGCCTCGAGCGTGACGCGGCCGCCGAGCTCTCTGGGCGCCGCCTCGGCGAGGACGACGTCGTAGCCTCGCTGGCCAAGCGACATCGCGGCCTCGAGGCCGGCCGGTCCCGCCCCGACGACCAGGATCTTCGATTCGCTCGCCTTTGGCCGGATTCGTTCCGGGTGCCACCCGCGCCGCCACTCCTCGCCGACGGTCGGGTTCTGCGTGCATCGCAGCGACGTGATCGTCCAGTCGCTCGCGACGCAGATGTTGCAGCCGATGCACTCGCGGATGTCGTCCCAGCGCCCCTCCTGGATCTTGACCGGCAGGAACGGATCGGCGATCGACGGGCGGGCCGAGCCGATCAGGTCGAGCACGCCCTCACGGATCATCCGCACCATCGTGTCGGCTGAGGTGAAGCGCCCGACGCCGACGACTGGCTTGGAGGTCAGGGCCTTCAGGCCGCGCACGTACGGCTCCTGCCAGCCCTCCTCGCCGAATCGCGAGGTCAGCGAGTCGAACTCCCAGTCGCCGACCATGAAGTCCCACACGTCGGGCAGCTCGCCCAGCATCCCGAGCAGCTCCTCGGTCTCGGCGCGCTCCAGGCCCCCGGCCCCGACGAGCTCGTCGACGCAGATGCGGCACGCGACAGCGACGCGGCCCTCCGCCAGCTCGAGCGTGTCCTCGAGCACCTCCCTGAGCAAGCGCGCGCGGTTCTCCAGCGATCCCCCGTATGCGTCCGTCCGGGTGTTGAAGCGACGCGAGAGGAACGTCTGGAGCGTCGCCAGCGCGTGCCCGGCATACACGTACACGAGGTCATAGCCGGCCCGGATCGCACGCTGCACTCCTTGGCGGTGCCACCGGCGCAGATCCTCGATGTCGCGCGCGTTCATCGCACGGGCTTGAACGGGATGAACCCCCTCGACGGGTAGCGCGGCGACCCCCATCGGCGGCTGGCGGACCTCCAGGTTGGCGGCGGTTCGCCCCGAATGCACCAGCTCGCAGCCGGCCAGCGCCCCCTGCGCATGCACTCGCTCCACCATCAGCTCGTGCATCGGGAGATCGTCGTCGTCGATCAGGCTCCCCTCGACGTATGGAGACAGATCGCTGGCCCAGTGGAACTCCACCTCCTCGGTGCAGACGACGGCCCACCCGCCCTCCGCCTTCACGGCGCGCATCTCGGCCAGCGCGGCCGGCCGCAGGTGCCCCATTCCGTTGCAATGGGGCACCTGGAAGAAGCGGTTGCGCGCGGTGACCGGCCCCAGCTGCACCGGCTCGAACAGCACGTCGTAGCGTGAGTCGCGGCCACTCATGCGGTGATCGACCCGCCGCCGGGCTTGAGGTTCTGACGTCGTTCGGTCACGGCGGTCAGTATGCGGCGTCGGCGAAGTGCGCGCCGCGCGGTGCGCGAACCGGCAGACCTAGACAGGCGCTCGGGAGGTCATGGTTCCTGCTCACGCCTGCTCAACCCGCGGACGGTTGTGCCGATGATGCTCAATAGCGTCGTGCACCGACGCTGGTCAACTGAAAGGAGTCGGAGGTGTCGTCGCAGCTTCGCCGCGTCGGCTACGCGAACATCATGGCCACCGTCGCCGTTTTCGCCGCAGTCTCGGGCGGCGCGTTTGCTGCCGTGGCGCAAGCAACGGGACAACGAGCGTCATCCACGCCTGCTCCAGCAAGAGGACCGGCGCTGTCCGCCTGATCGCAGCAATCAAGACCTGCTCCAAGAGGGAAAGAGCGATTGCGTGGAATCAAGCCGGGCCACAGGGCAACCCCGGAATGCAGGGACCGCCCGGCGGTCAGGGCGGCCAGGGCAATCCCGGCGCTCCCGGCGCTCCCGGCGCTAACGGAACCGCCGTCGCGTACGCACACGTATTCTCGAGCGGGACACTCGATACGGCTAACTCGAAGAACGTGGAAGCGGCAACCCGCCCCCAAACCGGGGGGTACTGCCTGCGGATCACCGTTCCCGTGACGAACGCTTCGGCCACGGTTGACATGGGCAATTCAGGTGGGTTTTTCGGCTACGCCGCCGCAGCAATAAGCGGCGAGGACACCACCGGCGTCATCGGCGCGCTGTGCTCTGGCCTCGCCGGCGCCAACGCTTTCGTCAACACGCGAATATCAACGGCACGCCCACCAACATGGGTTCCTGGATCACCCTCAACTGAGACACGCCGTGGCCGCCCGGTCCGGCGCCCTCGCGCCCGCCCCCGCGGCGGCCATGACCGAGTGGGGCCCGCCGCTGTAAGGGGCCGTCCGACCAAGGTAAGGGCGGCCACACCGCACGAGGCTGCGATGTGCCGATGTGGCGTGCGCCGGCTTAGCCGACACTGGTTGCTCCATCGCACCCACTCAGTCACGGGACGCACGCGAAGAAAGGAGCCCGACATGCGACAGGAGACCGCATCCATCGGCCGGCGGACGGTCGGCTACGTGAAGGATCTGTGGGCCGAGCTCGACTACGCGCAGCGCCGGCTGCTCGAGATCCAGACGGGCATGCCAATCCAGCGTGAGCGAGCGAAGGTCCAGGCTGAAATCGACGAGCTGGAGGCCCTCTACGCGCTCGAATCCCCGCGACAGGCTGACTAGCGGGCCTCCCCGTTGGCACGCCCGGGCCGCGGCCGTCGCGCGACCCGGGCTCGGCGGCTGTCGCGCCCACGTGCCAACCTTGCGGCACTCAATGAGGAACAGGCCACGTTGGGCAGTGCGGTTGACCCTAGGCATCGCGGTCGCCCTCGGGGTGATCATCGTCGTCACCAACCTCGGCAGCGGTGCCGGGGGAACGCAGCAACACTCGCCGAAGAGAGTCACGGCGCGCGACCTGGCGAGGCTGGCCGCAGCGAAGCCGCCCGGGCGCTCGAAGGCCAAGCCGCGCCGCGTTGTCCGAAAGCGGCACATCACGCTCGGGGTTGTCGTTCTGCACCTTGTCGATTCAACGCGAACGGTGTCGATCTCGGGCCAATCGGTTCCGCGCAGCTTCGACACGATCGTCCGCTACCCGATAGGACTCCCGGGGCCATTCCCGTTGATCGTGTTCGGCCACGGCTACGCGGTTACGCCGGCGCCGTATGCGAGGCTCCTCGATGCATGGGCGAAGGCGGGGTACATCGTGGCGGCGCCGATCTTCCCGCTCGAGAACGCGAACGCGCCCGGCGGCCCAAACGAGAACGATCTACCGAACCAGCCGGGCGACATGAGCCTCGTCATCACCAGCCTGCTGCATCCATCCACGCCGGCCGCCTCGAAGGTGGCCCGGCTGATGAACTCACGCCACATCGCCGTGTCGGGCCAATCCGATGGCGGCGACACCGCGCTCGCCGTCGCGTATGACCCATCGGTCAGAGATCCCCGGGTGACCGCGGCGATCATCCTGTCGGGCATGGAGGATCCATTCGCTCACCAGTTCGCGATGCCCCGCCAAGGCCCCACCTTGCTAGCGATCCAGGGATCGGCTGACACGATCAACCCCCCCGCCGCGACTCGCGCGTTCTTCGACCAGGCTTCGCCTCCGAAGTATCTGCTGACGCTCATAGGCGCGGGCCACCTGCCGCCTTATACCGAGCCAGGGCCAGAGCTGACCACCGTCGAGCACATGACGCTGGCGTTCTTGAATCACTACTTCAAGGGCCGGTCGCGCAACTTCCCTCGCTATCTCGCGGCTCGTTCCGCGGGGCCTGGTTCGACCCTTGACGTGGTGCCGTGACCCCGTCCTCAGCATCGGTACCGGCGACGCAGGAGCTCGACACCCCGCACGGTAAGGCACGGGTCTTCTTGCTCCCGGCCGAGCAACCGGTCGCGGCGCTGATCCTCGGCCACGGCGCGGGCGGAGGCGTCAGCGCGCCTGACCTGGCGGCGGCTTCACAAGCCGCCGGGTCGCTGAGCGTCACGGTGGCGTTGGTCGAGCAGCCCTACCGAGTTGCGGGGCGGCGCTCGCCGGCACCCGCTGAGCAGCTTGACCGGTCCTGGCTTGCAGTCGTCGACCAGATCCGCGAGTCCCCGCTGGCCGGGCTGCCACTCGTCGTCGGCGGGCGCTCATCGGGCGCCAGGGTCGCGTGCCGCACAGCCGCCGCGAGCGGCGCGGTCGCGGTGCTCTGCCTCGCGTTCCCCGTGCACCCGCCCGGGCGGGGCGATGACCCGTCGAAGAGCCGGCTGTCTGAGCTCGACGCGGTCAAGCTGCCGGTGCTCGTCGTCCAGGGCGACCGCGACCCGTTCGGGATGCCGCCCGAGGCTCCGGGCCGGACGGTCGTGCGCGTTCCCGGAAACCACGCGCTTCGGAGCAGCGGCGCCGTCAGAGACGCAGTCGCCCGCTGGCTCGTGGATCAGATTGGCTAGTGCCCCGACACCGGCCGCCTGCGCTCAGGCGATCTCGAGCTCCTCGAGCCGCCGCTCGAGCAGCCTCCGTTCGGGACCGTCATCGACCAGCGCCAGCGCACGGCGGTACGCCTCGCGCGCTTCCGCGGTTCGCCCAAGGCGGCGCAGCAGCGCCCCTCGGGTGGAATGTAGATAGCGGTAGTCATCAAGCCCCAGGCGATCGACGAGATCGAGTGCCACCTGCGGACCCTGCGCCTCGGCGAGCGCTATCGCCCTGTTCAGCTCGACGACGGGCGAGTCGGTCAGGTTGGCGAGCTCCCCGTACAGGGCGGCGATCTGCGACCAATCCCGGGGCTCCTGCGTATGCAGTGAGGCGATCGCGGCCTGCAC
>CATPBV010000337.1 GCA_955652345.1 uncultured Solirubrobacteraceae bacterium
CGTGAGCCCGCCGGCGGCGGACACGAACAGGCGCTGACCGATGAGAACCCAGACCGTTTTCCCGCCCGTGGCGATCGACTCGTTTAATCCCCGTCCAGCCGAGCTACCAATGCGCCGCCACCGTCCTCCGACGACCGCGCGGTGATACAGCGTCAGCCGGTGCAGGCACCTGTTCGACGCCGGCGTGCAGGTCGTGGTGACGGCGACGAGCTCGCGGTCGCGCACCGCGGCGAAGTCCAGCACGTAGCGGCCGGGAACGGACCACCGCTGCCAGCTGCTGCTGCCATCGAGCGTCCGCCAGATCCCGTTGCCATACGCGTAGCCTCGCTGGGGATCGGCGAAGCGGAGACCCCACAGCCCGGGTCCCTCGGAGTGGCTGACGGCCTCGAGCGGTGCCGGCAGCCCAACCCAGCTGTGGCCGCGGTCGAGCGTTCGCAGGATCGCCGAGCACGGGTGGTGGGTACAAGGCGCAGTCCCCAGCACGAATGCCTCCTGAGCGGAGACGAACGTGACGCTAGTGGCGGTCGCGCTGGGCGGGACGGGACCCGCGGTCGCGACGGCTCCGCCGCGGTCTAGGGCCACCGCGCCGGAAGGGCCGGCCAGCAGCACCGTTGCCAACAGGGAGAGAGTGAATCCACGCATTGAGCCCACCTCGTTCTCGTCGATTGGTGTACCTCTACCCCACTGTGACGTTCAGCTGACATCGCTCGCCGTAAACTGCGACCGAAGGTGCATCCCACCGCCGCGCAGAAGGAGTCGTACCGGCGCGACGGGTTTCTGGTGCTCGAGCGATTTCTCGAGGGCGCGCAGCTCGATCGTCTGCGCGAGCGCTTCGCTCGAGTGTTCGAGCACGACTGGGAGACCGGCCTGCAACCCGACGAGGTGAACTACGTCCCGGGCGTTACCCCGGCCGACCGCACGCGACAGCTGTGCAACGTGTGGAAGGCTGACCGGGTGCTCGCGGCGGGGGTGCTGTCGCCGCGCGTCGGGTCGTTCACCGCGCGCTTGGCCGATCTTCCAGGCGTGCGAATCGCGCAAGACAACGCGATCTGGAAGCCCCCGTCGGGAAAGCCGCTTCTGTGTCACCAGGACGCCGCCTACCTGGATCATCTCGATCCGCCGAACATGACGACGTGCTGGATGGCGCTCGACGACACGGCCGCCGACACCGGCACGATCTTCTACGTGCGCGGCTCGCATCGCTGGCCTCACGCGCCGCTGGGCGGCACCTTCCACGCCCCGGATGACTGGCTCGCGCACGTTCGGCACGCGATGCCGGAGGGCGCGGAGCTGGACCTCGTGCCAATCGAGGTACCGGCCGGCGGTGCCGCGTTCCACGACGGCTGGACGTTCCATGGAAGCCCCGCCAATGCGCGGGCCGACAGGGAGCGCCGCTCGATCGTCAGCCACATGATCTCGACGGACACGCGCTGGAATCCCGCCAGCCCGCACCCGATCTATTCGCGCTACAGGCGCCCGGACGAGACGGAGATCGATGAGGCGTTCTTCCCGATCCTATGGCGGGACGGCTACCGGACTCCGTGGCTCGAGCGCTACTGCGCGCACGCTGAGGCGTCCGCCGCCGTGTGATCGGACTTGGATCTCCTACTATTGCGCCTGTGGCGAGCATCTTGAGCACCGGTTCCGACGACGTCCTCCTCGCCGAGGAGGACGTACGTGCGCTCGCCAGCCTCGCCTGCTGACCCCCGCCCCGGAGGCCGACGCTCGATTCGCTCGAGGCCAAATGGAGCCACGCCTCGCTCTGCTGCGAAGCGTCGCCGGGGACCTCCGCGCGGCAGCGAACGCGAGGTCGCTCGTGCTCGAGGAGGGCGAGGAACTGGCGGTGAGCTGCGGCTTGCGCCCGCAGACTAAAGCGGTCCGGGGCCGACCGCCGCTACGCCCGTCCCCGAGCGAGGGCGAGCAGCCGCCTGAGGATCCGCTCGCCGTCCGCGCGCAGGCCGTTGTGCTCGTACTCGTTGGTGACCCATGTCCTGAGCCCGCCGATCTCGCGCGCGGCGCTCTCTGAGAACTCCGGTTCGACGTACATGTCCTCCGAATAGATGACCGCTGCGGCGGGCACCTCATTCGCTTCGAGCGCCGCTCGGTCGTAGAGCGGACCCCATTCGCGTCTGGCAAGCAGCTCGGCGGCCTCGCGCAGCGGCGCAAGAGCCCCATACTCCTCGAACATCCACGGGTAGACATGCTCGCCCGTGAGCAGGTCCTCGCGATCGAGCCCCTCGGGGAGCAGTCGCTCCGCCGACCAGTGCGTCGCCCCGCCGTCGGCGTAACACGCCTCGTGGAGGATCGCATAGATCGGATTGCGCGCAAACCCGACCGCATTCTCGATGTCGTGCAGGAACGCCGGAGAATCGCGGGGGAGCTCGACCAGGTAGTGAAGGTTCTCGGCGCCGTCGCTCATCCCGAGCATGCTCCCCAGTTGCCGGAAGCGTCTCCAGGTCAGGCGGTCGCCGCACGGCAGCCGCGCATCGCCGCTCTCGAGCTGGTCGCGGATCGCGTGAATGCGATCTCGATCGCCGGGATAGCGCGTCAGATACCGATGGTTGCGCTCCAGCACCCGCTCATAGGTCTTCGCGTACACCTCGTCGATGTTCCGGCCGACGGGCGGAACGCCGCCGGTGATCAGCGCCTCTCGCAGGCCCTCGGGCGCGAGCGACAGATACGTGGTGACGCAGAACCCGCCGAAGCTCTGCCCAAGCACGCTCCAGCGGTCCACCCCGAGCTGGCGGCGGATGTGCTCCGCGTCGCGGACGATCGAGTCCGCCCGGAAGTGCGACAGGAACTCCGCCTGCTCTCGCGGCGTCATCCCGTCGAGAGCTCCGATCGGGGTGGAGCGCCCCGTGCCCCGCTGGTCGAGCATCAGCACCCGGAACTCGCTAAGCGCAGCATCCAGCCATCCCGGCGAGCTGGGGCTGCGCGTCGGGCGAGGCGCTTCGAAGCCGGGACCTCCCTGTAGGAACACGAGGAACGGCCGGTCGCGCCCGTCGGGGTCGGCTACCTCCCGCGCGAAGACGGTGATCCC
>CATPBV010000338.1 GCA_955652345.1 uncultured Solirubrobacteraceae bacterium
CGGCTGCATCGCCTCAGAGATGCGACTGGCATACGGCTCCCCGAACCGGACTCCCAGCCCACCGCCGATGACCACCGCCTCGACGTCGAGGAGGTTCACCGCCGAGGCGATTCCGGCGCCGAGCGCCTCCACCGCCTCGTCGATCACCTCAGCGGCAAGCTTGTCTCCGTGAGCGAGCGCCCGTGCCCAGATCCCGCTTGTCAACCGCGTCCGACCATGCTCCTCCATCAGGTTGAAGAGCTCCGTATCCGCGCCCTTCTTCACACGTCGGTTCACCCGCGCTTCCATTGCCGCGCGTCCCGCGTAAGCCTCCAGGCAGCCGCGGCGACCACACGGGCACGTCGCGCCGCCCAGCTTTACCACCATGTGGCCGATCTCGCCCGCGCCGCCGCGGCCGACCCACCGCTCACCGGCGAGGATCAGGCCGCCGCCCACCCCGGTCCCCCAGAAGACACCCAGCAGCGATTGATAGGGCTTGCCCGCGCCGAGCTCGAACTCCGCGGCTGTCGCAACGTCGACGTCGTTGCCGAGGAACACCGGCACCCCGAGCTTTGATGACACGGCGGGCCCCAGATCAAAGGTTCCCTCCCAATCCGGGAGGTTGCGTGCCGTTGACACGGAGCCGGCCGCGGCGTCGATGACTCCGGGCGATCCGACGCCCACCGCAAGCAGCGCGCTCGGCTCGAGTCCGGCCTGCTGGCAAGCACCCCTCGCCGATTCGACGACCGCCGCGGCGACCGCGGTCGGCCCGCCCTCGGACGGGGTGGGCCGGCGCGAAGACCCGAGCACCTTGTTGGCCGAGTCAGCGACGATCGCCTCGATCTTGGTGCCGCCGAGGTCGACTCCTCCGACCGGCTGGCTGGCGGCGCTAGAGCCTTCCATCAGTTCCTGATCCTTGCAGAGCGGTCAACCCCACGACTGCCGGTAGTGCGCTTGCTCGGCAGTCGGCTCGTCGATCTCCACGCCGAGGGCCTCGAGCTTGAGGCGGCCGACCTCGCGGTCGATCTCCGGCGGCACCGGGTGCACGCCCGCAGGCAGCTCCCCGCGACGGCGGACCAGCTCCTCCACGCACAGCGCGTGGAGCGCGAACGAGACGTCCATCACCGCCGCCGGATGGCCCTCGGCGGCAGCCAGGTTCACCACCCGGCCGCGCGCGAGCAGGTTCAGTCGCCGCCCGTCTTCGAGCTTGTACTGCTCGACCAGCGGGCGCACCTGGCGCACCTCGCCGCCGGCGAGCTCGCGCAGCGCGTCGAGATCGAGCTCGACGTCGAAGTGGCCCGCGTTGGCCAGCAGCGCCCCGTCCTTCATCCGCTCGAAGTGCTCGCGGCGCAGGACGCGGCGCGAGCCGGTGACTGTGACGAAGATGTCGCCCTGCTCGGCCGCGCGCAGCGCGGGCATCACCTCGTAGCCGCTCATCCGAGCCTCGAGCGCTCGCAGCGGGTCGACCTCGCAGACGATCACCGCGGCGCCGGCGCCACGCGCGCGCTCGGCAACCCCCTGGCCGGCGGCGCCAAACCCGACCACTACGAGGGTGTGGCCGGCGAGCAGGACGTGGCTCGCCCGAACCAGGCCGTCGATCGCCGACTGCCCGGTGCCGTGCCGATCGTTGAGCGCTCGCTCGGTGTGCGCCTCGTTGACCGCGAGCACGGCTCGCTCGAGACCTCCCTCGTCCTGCAGGCGGCGCAGACGCACCAGGCCGGTGGTTGTCTCCTCGGTTCCGCCGATCAGGCGCTCGAGCGCCGCCGCTCCCAGCTCGTGTGCGGTCATCATCAGATCCGCGCCGTCGTCGAGCGTCAGCTCGGGGGCGCCGGCGAGGAGCGCCCGCACGTGCTCGGAGTAGGTCCCGAGATCCTCGCCGTGCATCGCCCGCACCTCGATCTCGTGCTCGGCGACCAGCGCCGCCGCGACATCGTCCTGCGTCGACAGCGGGTTCGCCGAGCACAGGGACGTCCTGGCCCCGCCGGCCCGAAGCGCGAGCAACAGGTTCGCGGTCTCGGCGGTGACGTGCAGGCAGGCCGCCACCGCGACCCCGTCGAGCGGACGCTGGTCGGCAAAGCGCTCCCGAATCCTCGCCAGCACTGGCATCTGCTCGCCGGCCCACGCGATCCTCGCGAGGCCCTCGGGAGCGAGGGCGAGATCCGCGACATCGTGCGCCGGGAGCGACGCTCGGGCCAAATCAGTACCGGTAGTGGTCCGGCTTGTAGGGCCCCTCGACCGGGATTCCCAGGTAAGCCGCCTGTCGCGGGCTCAGCTCGGTCAGCTTCGCTCCGAGCGCACCGAGGTGCATCCGCGCAACCTTCTCGTCGAGGTGCTTGGACAGCGTGTACACACGCTTCTTGTAGCCGTCCGCGTTGCCGTACAGCTCCATCTGCGCGATCACTTGGTTGGTGAAGGAGTTCGACATCACGAAGCTGGGATGGCCGGTCGCGTTGCCGAGGTTCAGCAGGCGGCCCTCAGAGAGCACGATGACCGAGTGGCCGTCTGGGAACACCCACTCGTCGACCTGCGGCTTGATCTGGATCCGCTCGATCCGCGGGGACCTGGCCAGCCCCGCGATGTCGATCTCGTTGTCGAAGTGGCCGATGTTTCCGACGATCGCCTGGTGCTTCATGCGCGCCATGTGCTCGGCCGTGATCACGTCTCGGTTGCCCGTCGCCGTGATGAAGATGTCCGCGGTCGCCAGGACGTCCTCGAGGGTCTGGACATGGAAGCCGTCCATCGCCGCCTGGAGCGCGCAGATTGGGTCGATCTCAGTGACCACGACCCGCGCTCCCTGGCCCCTGAGTGATTCGGTGCACCCCTTCCCGACGTCGCCGTACCCGCAGACGACCGCAAGCTTGCCGCCGATCAGCACGTCGGTCGCCCGGTTGATCCCGTCGATCAGGGAGTGGCGGCAGCCGTATTTGTTGTCGAACTTCGACTTGGTGACGGAGTCGTTGACGTTGATCGCGGGGAACAGCAGCTCGCCGCTCTCAGCGAACTGGTAGAGCCGATGAACCCCGGTGGTGGTCTCCTCGGTGACGCCCTTGATCCCCGACGCAATCCGGGTCCATCGCTGGGGATCCTCGGACAGCGAGCGTCCCAGGAGCTCGAGCACGATCCCGAGCTCCTCGGACTCCGCGCTCGCGGGGTCGGGCACCTCGCCGGCACGCTCGAACTCGACCCCCTTGTGGACTAGCAGGGTGGCGTCTCCGCCGTCATCGAGGATCATGTTCGGGCCGCGCCCGTCGGGCCAAGAAAGGGCCTGCTCGGTGCACCACCAATACTCCTTCAGCGACTCGCCCTTCCACGCGTAGACCGCGATCCCGCGCGGCTCGTCCGGCGAGCCATCGGGACCGACCGCCACCGCGGCCGCCGCATGGTCCTGGGTCGAGAAGATGTTGCATGAAGCCCAGCGAACCTCGGCTCCGAGCGCCACGAGCGTCTCGATCAGGACCGCCGTCTGCACGGTCATGTGCAGCGAGCCGGTGATCCGCGCGCCCGCAAGCGGCTGGCGATCGCCGAACTCGCGCCGCGTCGCCATCAGGCCGGGCATCTCGTGCTCGGCCAAGCGGATCTCGCGCCGACCGAAATCGGCCAATGAGATGTCGGCGATCCTGAAGTCGGTGGTAGATGCGGTCGTGCTCATTGGCTCTCCAGATTCTGGGTAGTTATCAAGCGACGGCGAGAAGCTTCTGGTGCTTTTCCTGCTCGAACCTCAGCCAGTCATCGGCGCTGACGTCCTCAGGCCGGTGCGGCTGGGCGGTGAGCCACTCCTGGACCGCCTCGCGAAGCTCGGCGCTGGCGGCCATCCGCGCGGCGAACGCGACGTCGGAGAGACCGACGTCGAAGCGCTCGAGAAGCTCCTTGAGGGTGCGCAGGCGCTGGAGCTGCGCGGGTCCATAGAGCCGGTAGCCGGACGCGGAGCGCTCCGGAGCGATCAGCCCGGCCTGCTCTACATATCGGAGCATTCGAGGCGACCAGCCCGTGGTCTGTGCGGCCTCGTTGATCGTGAGCCCGTTCATCGAGGCCAACATTACCACGACTATGTCAAGGTTTGTGCCGGATCGCGTCTCGCAGGGGAATCGCGCACTCGGACGAATGTCCAGCAACCGAGCGGGAAGCTACAAAACCTCATACGACACTTGTCCAGAGACTCTCTGGAATGTGAAGAAACTGTCGATACTCAAAAATGTCCACCGGTGAAGGGGAAGCTGACATCACGACCAAGTCGTTGCATCGGTCTCGTTTGCGCGCTTCGATGAGTGCCAGAGGTAGGTTCACGTGCCTGCTCGCGATCCTGACGATCATGGGCGGGACGATCTTCGGCGTCACGGGTGCCCTCGGGCGCGGCGACGCCGGCCACAGCGGCGGCTCAGGACCAGCGAACACGGGTCAGGGGCCCGGCGAGTCGACCGGCGGCGGCACCGCCGGAACTCCCGGCACCGTTGGAACAGGCGGCACGCCCCATGTTGGTGGCGGCCCCGGCGACACGCACGGCGGCCCACCTCCCACAGGCGGCGGCC
>CATPBV010000339.1 GCA_955652345.1 uncultured Solirubrobacteraceae bacterium
CTTTGCGTCCGGGTAGACGTCGATCAGCTCGCCGTAGAAGAACGAACCCGGCCAGTCGACGGTCGACTCGAAGCCGTCGAAGATCTCCGGCC
Organism: uncultured Solirubrobacteraceae bacterium; assembly: GCA_955652345.1. GTDB lineage: Bacteria > Actinomycetota > Thermoleophilia > Solirubrobacterales > Solirubrobacteraceae > Palsa-465. The sequence goes on from CATPBV010000339.1 coordinate 93, forward strand.
AATCCGCCTCGCCATCCAGGGCCCGGCGCCAGAGCATCGCGATGTCGAGATCGCCCAGGACGTTGACCATGTGGTAGCACGGGCCAACCCCGAGAATCTCCAGCGCAACCTTCTGCGAAAGCGTGCCGGTGCGCGGCAGTCCCGCTCCAATCAGTTTCATCCGATTAGCTCCTTGTGTCTTGTTGATTGCAGTCCGCGCCCAGCCTGCGCTCGGCGCGGTTCGCCCACGATCAGCGGCACCGAACCTCAGATCGCCGCGCGCGCCGTGCCAGGGATTGTCCCGGTCCGGCAGGCGGCTAGCAACGCACGACCCCGGCTATCCCAAGTTTGGCGATTTTGCCCGATCTCGGCGCCTTGCGTAGTTGGCCCGTTGAGTGCCCGGCCGGCTGACTCCATGGCGCGTTAAACGCTGAGGGCCGCCGTCAGCGGATCAGAAGACCTGCTTCTCCATCGTGATGTTGGCGATCTTGCCGTTGATCAGCTGGAAGACGGTCTGGACCGGAACTCCGTTGTTCGTGCCGAGGATGCAAGGCCAATTGGGTCCGCCACACGCACTTGTGTTCAGCTGGCTGCCGTAGGCGGCGTCAAGCTGGGCCTTCGTGGAGCCGACATGGACCCCCTTGGACGTGGTCCACGCCGACACGGTTTGCACGATGTAGAGCGCCTGGCCGCTTACGAAGGTGGCCCAGGCTCTCTCGCCGGTCGAATAGTCCTCATACTGGCAGCTGGTTTGGGAGCCACGCGGTCGGCACGAGAACGGCTGCCCCCAGGCCGAGTCCACCTGTGTCCTCGTGCCGAGCAGGTTGGCGCCCGCCTGGCTGACGTTGACCACGACCGTGCCGCTCTTCGGGAGCCCATTGGCCAGCGCCGACGCCGGGAAGGCAAGGACGGCCACAAACAATGCGCCCGCCAACCCCAGGCGATGGAACTTCGAGCTCACGAAAAATCCCCGGTCTGTGTCGTTGCCTGACCTCAGGACCGGCGATCGTACCAGGGGGGGCCTGGCTCAACCAGCCGGCTCACCAGCGCTCGCCGCGACGTTCCGTTCCCGTGATTCTGGCCACCTTCGTATCGGCTTTGCTCCTCGTGAGCTATGCGTTGGCGGGGTACTTCCTCGGCTGGAATCAGGATTCCCCTTCGGGACCCACGGATCACGGCTCGGACGGTGGCGGGGGTCGCCCCCCGGTACCGAGGACCCCATCGGACCCGACGGGGGGTGGCGTTCCGCTGCCCGATGCCGTGCCCGCGCGCGTGCGGGTCCGCCACTATCAGCGTCTCGCTGACCGCATCCCCGCTAGGACGCGGCGGCCTGCGAGGGAGCCTGAGCGCCGGCCCGTGCGGACCCCGCGCGATCCGTAGCTCAGGCGCGCGAGCCGGGCAGACCGAGCATTCACCCGGTTGCGGCGACTGCAGCGGAGCGACGGCCGGATTCGTGTGCACAACGCGTCAAGCCACGTTCTCACGGACGATTGTGACGCGCTACGCACAAATCACGTGCTTAACGCATCACACGTGTGCGGACACGCGCACCTTGTCGTGTTATGCACCTTGGTCTTGAGACGGTCAGCGCTCCCGCTGCCCCGGTCCACGCAGGTCCACAGCTTGCGAGCGTGACGGGCTCGCGTCGGCCGAATGCGGCGGTCACTGTGCTTTCGCGGCGCGGATCGCGTCGTCGAGCGCGACGCGCGCGGCATCCCCGTCGGGTGACCCGAGCCCGACGAAGTACGTGCCCCGACCGGAAGTGCCGTACCCGGACACCGGGAAGCCCGTGATCTCCACACCATCGGCCAGCACCTCGGCCGGCACCGCTGCGAAGCGCTCGCCCAGGCCATGTCCGGTCTCCGCATCCTCCAGGCGTGCGTGCATGACCGTCGTTCCTCGATGCTCGCCGGACACGACCACGACGACGTCGCGTGGCCCGATCACGAGCGCCGTATCGTGCTCGGGGTCCTTGTCCGCAATGCCGGTCGCCCGGGCGAACAGGCCGCCTTTTCGCAGCCTTCGATTGTGCGTGAGGAACGCCCTGGAGTCGCTGGGCACAGCCAAACTCGCCGACTCGATCTCATCGACCGCGGCCGAGCGGAGCGGCTCGGGCAGATCGCCGAGCGTCGTCGCGCGCGTCGTTCGTTCGTAGTCCTGCACGCCGGAATCCTTCGGCCGCGAGCGTACGGACCTACCGTCGTTGCGGTCAGAATCCTTCCGGGCGGTCACGCGATAGGGGCGACCGGATCGCGATAGTGCTGCGTGTGCTCCTGGGGCGCAAATCGCTCGAACGACGGGACGATCGAGTGGTCGGGCCAGCGGTACTCGACGCGGCCCTGGGCGGGGTAATACGCCGCGGTGTACAACGTGCCGATCCCAGTCGCGAACCCGGTGCGATAGAGCGGCGGGCGCAGAAACTCGTCCACCAGGCGATCGGCGTTCATCTGCGGTGTCCGCAGCAGCTCGAGCAGGCGCTGCTCGCGCTCGAACGTGCCCACGGCGACGGCGTACTGCGGCCAGTCGTCGCGCCGCTGGTGGTTGGCGGCGACCGGCACGTTCAGAAGCTCCGGCTCGCGATCAGGGCTCAGGTGCACGGTGACGAAGTCACCGCTTCGGTCCAGCATCGTGACGTTCTGGGCGGCGTGGATCGGCATTCGGGTCAGCACGCCGCATGCTTCGCCGACCGTCGTGCAGACCTCCAGCAGGTAGCGGATCACCAGCGGGATCCCGAACCCATCCCCGACCGTGGAGCGTCCCCCGAACGTCAGCGACATCGCCAGGCCGGCGTCGTTGATGCCATCGAGCAACCCCCACAGGCAGTCGCTCATCCCGATCACCCGCCGGCCGGTCCACGCCGTCGAGTAGACGATCCCCTCGGCGCGCGCAACCGGATAGTCGTAGTTGCGCGCCAATACTGGCCCGCCCTCGCCAGTGAAGGCGGCCTGCGAACATCCGATGACGTATCCCGGGGGGCGGTACATGGACAGGAACCGGGCGGCGATGCGGTCGTTCCCGGCCAGCTTCACGAGCCGCTGGAATGTCGGTACGAGCTCGGGCATCCACGTGCCCAGCATCCGTCGGCAAGTGCGTAGGTTTGGCCGTGCGGCCTCGCCTTCCTTCAGGTACCAGGCGCGGTACGCGGGCCACATCTCGGTGAACGCCGCCAGCCACTGCTCGCCGGGCTGTGGCTCGTCGATCGCGCGGAACGTCAGTCGGGCGCCGCCATTCGCGCCCGCGGTGTCGACCGGGCTGTCCGAGCGAACCGGGAGCATCGCAAGCTCGTGCTGCTCGGACGACCACATCGTCCGAACGCTACCGCCGTCATCCACGGACTAATGCGCGCCCTCTATCCAGGTCTCGGGTCAGCCGTCTAACCCGCACCACTCCTGGATGAACAGCGCCAGCGCCTGCGCCGTCTGGAGCACGGATGGCAGCAGCACCCGCTCGTCGATCCCATGAACCGCTTCGGCGTGAGGACCCAAGCAGACGGCGGGGCTCTCGCCGAAGAGCTGGAACGTGCGGGCGTCGGTGGTGGCGGTGGAGGCGTAGAGCTCCGGCCGGGCGCCGGTCGCTCGCTCGCAGGCCGCGCCGAGCTCGGCCACGAGCGGCGATTCGGGATCCAGGGTGTAGCCGTCGCACGCGAACCCGTCGTAGCGCACGTGAATCTCGAAGCCTTCGAGCTCGGCCGCTGCGGCGGCGATGGTATCCTCCACGCGCGTCCGCAGGGACTCGACTGGAGTGCCGGGGTAGTGCGCAAGACGGCAGTGCAGGACGCACTCCGCCGCGACCGTCGAGGGCCAGTCGCCACCACGGATGATCCCGACGTTAAGGTTGATGGGATGCTCGTAGGAGTCGTACGGGGCCGGCGGCTCTTCGTTGAGCTCCGTCTCGAGCGCTCGCAGCGCGGCGATGAGACCGAGGCTCGGTTCGATCGCGTTGCGCCCCGCGGGCGCCGACCCCGCGTGGGCGGGCCGGCCCCGGACGACCACCTGGAACCACAGCACCCCGACCTGGGAATTCCAGATTGCGAGGCTCGTCGGCTCGGTGACGATCACCGCATCCGCGCGCCGTCCGTCGATCACGCACTGGACCGCGCCGTTGCCGCTGCACTCCTCCTCGACGACCGATTGCAGGTCGACAGCGGCGCGCGGCTCGACCCCCAGCCGGCGCAACCCACGAACAGCACCGACGATCGCCGCCAGACCAGCCTTCATGTCCCCCGCGCCCCGTCCGTACAGCCACTCGCCGTCGCGCCTGGCGACGAACGGTGGCGACGACCACATGTCGCTCGGCTCCGGCGACACGACGTCGATGTGCCCGTTGAGGATCAGCGACCGTCCACCTCGAGGCTCGTCCGGACCCCAGCGACAGACCACGTTGGCCTTGCCGGACACGTCCCAGCTGAACGGCGCCGCGCCGGGGTGCGACCCGAGCGCTTGCGGATCCAGAGGTACGGCACGCGGCTCGAGGCCGAGATCGGCGAACGCGGCTCGCATGATCTCCTGGCCGGGTTGCTCTTGACCGAGCACCGTCGGCGCGCCCACCAGATCTATCAGGAGCTGCTCGATCGCGGCCTGCTCCGCCCCGATCGCGGACAGGATGACCTCCGGACCGATCGTCCGCTTGGTTGCGCTCATGTCCGGGGCCTCAGGAGGACTTGAACGCGAGCGCGTCGTGCGCCGGCGGCTCATAGTCGGGCTCGACGGGATCGCCGGCGAACTTAGAGCGGATCGCGCCGATCCACTGGCGGCAGCGCTCGGTCAGCTGGCCGTCGTCGGTCTGCATGCGAGCGCGGGTGACGAGGATTCCGAGGTCGGCGCCCCGGTAGCGATGGTCGCCCGGCCCCAAGATCCGCAGATAGAAGCCTTCTGAGACGTCGCGGAGGTTGTGCCAATCGTCCGCCGGCCAGCCACCGGTCATCTCGCCGTCCTCATCCAGACGCCAGATCCCGCTCTTAGGAGCATCGGTGATCAGCTCGAGGACATCATCGGGTTCCTTGAGGATGATCTGGCCCCAGACGTCGGTCAGCCTGTCGCTGCCCCAGCGGCGGTTGATCTCGTCGACGTCGACCTCATAGTCGAGATCCAGGTACTCGGCGAGGTGGAACAGGAACAGCGGCATGTCCGCGTAAGCGCTGGCGCTGACAGTGGTCATCGAGCTGATGCCGCTCAGGCGCGGATTCAGCTCTCCGAGGAAGATCTCGTCGGTCGTCAGGTCGACCAGGTAGTCGACCTCGAGCAGGCCGAGATAGCCCTCCTGAGCAAGCCGATCGCCGAGCCGCCGGGTGTAGTCGATCGCCCGCTCGCGGTTTCGCAGCGACAGCGCCCCGGGGAAGATGTCGTTGCCGCACCAGCCGCCGCGGTACGGGGTCAGCTCCGGATAGCCCGTCATGTCGATCATCAACGGGCCGACCACGGTGCCATGCCGCGTGATACACGCCTCAACCGCCACTGCCCGCGGATGGATCCTGCGCATCACCTTGAGCTCCTGGTCGGCCATCTCCTCGGCGTCCGCGTTCCAGTCGCGCTCGCCCCGGATGAAGAACGTGGTCTTGCCGGAATCGCCGTAAGGCGTCTGGACGACGAGGTCCTCGCCAAGACCGGCGGAGGCGGCGAGCGCGAGCAGCTCATCGAAACTCGTCGCCCGCCCGAGCACGTTTGGAACGCTCGGCACACCGGCCTCATCCCCCAGTCGTGTCGTCACGATCTTCGAGTCCAGGCGGTGGCGCAGCTCCGCCGAGGGCAGGGCCACCTCGAGTCCGATCTCCTCCGCCAGGCGCTCGCTCTCCTCCTCGAAGAACACGAACACTGCTTTGCCCGCTTGCCCGGTCCCGTGGGGCCGCTGGGAGCCGACAAACTTGCGCACCTCGTCGTGGTAGAGCAGGTAGTTGAGGACGTCCTCAATCGACTCGAACGGCTCGTGCGGCTCGCGCGTGGGCAGATATACGCAGGGGTGCCCGCCGTCGAACGAGTCGAAGTAGTTGATGTAGTGGAAGTTCCGCACCCAGCGGTCGATCCCGAGCAGGTTGAAGGCGGTCGGAGAGATGAAGTAGATCGGCGTCTGATTGGTGCGGAAATAGCCGCGCAGCTCAGAGATGCCGCGTAGCGCCGTCCCTTGTTCGACCATGGTTCCCGTCCCTCCGTCTCTCGTCACTTGCCCCTGCTGGCTCTCGACGACCGAACGATTGCAGATTTGTGATGCTGCGGTCCCCGGCAAGCGCCGGGGACTTCGGATCACCCCGAGCCAGCGGCGCCACCAGCTGGCGACGCGAGCCGCCGAACCCAGGCGCTGTTCCGCCATCAGCCGGCGACGGTCGCCGCAGTGCCGAACCGGCCAGGTGGTCTTACGATCGCGCGACCGGCCGTCCGGGCAGAATGCGCTCGACCACCGGGCACCGGCGAAGGCAGCGGTGTGCAGGTCTTGTCCCAGCGCGCGTGCGGCTTGCGGGGCGGCAACGCCCCCGTCGCCAGATACTGGGCGATCGTCCGGTCGACGCAGAGGTTCCCATTGAGCGAGTCCGCATGGCTCGTGCCACCCGGCTCGGCGAGCAGGACCGAGTGCGGAAACAGTGCTCGCACGACGAGGCTGCCAGGGAACGGCGTGGCCGCATCCAGGGTCTCATCGATCAGCAGTGCGCTGCCGATGGCAGTTCCGTCCACGGGGACCGGCGTACCGGCCGGGGCGGGCCAGTAGATGCAGGGTGCGTTGAACCACGTATTCGACCAGGCGATAAACGGTGCGACGGCGTTGATCGCCGAGACGTCCCGGTTCCATACACGCCATGAGGTCGGCCACGCCGCGTCCGTGCACTGCACTGCCAGATATGCGGCGAACGAGTTGTCGTTGCCAGGGCTGTCCTGCGAGCGGTAGTGCGAGACCAGTTCGGCGGCTGCCCGTCGCGAGTGGCGGTGGACCCAGTCCGAGAATGCCTGTGCGAGTGCCGGCCAGGATTGCTGTTCATATCCGGCGCCGAGGAACAGGTCCACCCACTCGTCGGGTCCGATCTGACCGCCGGCCGGATGCGTACGGAGCCGGCTCTCGCTCGCGTAGAACAGCTTCTTCACCGAGCTCTTCGTGCGTCCGAGGCGGTAGACGCTGTGGTACCTGGCAAGCCAGCTGAACCAGATGTTCTCGTTGCGGTTGAAGGCGTGGTCCTGGCGCAGGTTGGCCTGGTACCAGACCGAGTGGGGGTCGATGTTGCTGTCCAGGATGAGCCGCCGAACACGGGAGGGGAACAGCGTCGCGTAGATCTGACCGAGGTACGTGCCGTAGGAGAATCCGTAATAGGTGATCTGCCGCTGAGAAAGCGCGGTGCGGATGCTCTCCATGTCCCGGGCCAGGTCCGCGGTCGTCATGTGCGCGAGCAGCGCCGCCTGAAGCGGGCTCTTGGACTCGCACGCCTGCGCGTAGGCCTTGGACTGCCCGAGCCAATAGTTCAGAAGCGCGTGCGTCCGCGGCACATAGTCCGGGCGGTCTGCCCTGAAGTAATTCGGGAGGCAGCTGATTGCGGGCTTGCTCGCGCCGACGCCGCGCGGATCGAAGCCGATCCAGTCGTACTCGCTCGCCGTGGCGAGGAATCCTTCCCCGACCAGCGCAAGGGCGAGGTTGGCGCTGGTGCCAAGGCCGGACTGGCCGGGCCCGCCCGGATTCGTCAGGATCACGCCCTGGTAGTGCCCCGAAGTGTGGACGAGTCGCGAGACCGCGAGCTGAATCTGCTGACCGCCGGGGTTACCGTAGTCGAGCGGTACCGACAGATAGCCGCACTGAACCCCCAGGAGGCCGCGGAGCGCCGGATCAGAACAACTGCCCCAGGCGATCGTTGGCGCGCCACTGGTCGCCGCGCGACTGGCCGTCACGCTCGCTGCGCTCAGCGCCCACAGCACTCCCACCGAGGCACAAGCGATCGCCACGACGGAGCGCAAGCGCCGCCACGTGCTCGCCGATAGGGGCCGAGTTGGCCTGGTCACGCGCGCTGGGCATGTCACATGCCATCTCCGAGTAAGGCGCGCCGAGACGCGCGTGGGTGCGTTCAGCCAGACGCGATCGCCATACCCGTGATCGCGCAGCCCGCGTTCGTGCTCCCGAAGTTAGGGTTGTTGTCGAAGCCGTACGTCACCGTCACGACCTGTCCACTCGTGTTGGCATAAGACAACGAGCCGCCTCCGGTGGTCTGGCCGTTTGTAAGATCTTTTGGCACCACGAAGCCGTTGTTCTCCAGGCCAAATGCCGTGCCGCCGTTTGCGACGCCGTGCACCTGCATTTCTCCGGTGCTCGGCCCACTCGCGGTAAGGATCGGAGCACCCGCCCCGGTGCAGCCAGCTGAGAGGACGAGTCCGTCCTGGCTGTAGATCGGCGCGGTAGAAGTACTGGCGGGAAGCTTCTCGAAAATCTTCGTGACAGTCGCGCCGCCGACCGTGTTCGCGTTCCCGGCATTGGTCGCATTCCCGGCATTGGTCGCGGTGTCCGCGGTGGTAGCGTGTTTCGCGACCGCCACTGTCGCGTGGCCGATCAGCGACTTGAACACACCGGTCGCGGTTGTCTTCGCGATCTTCTTATCGGCCTTGGTGTCGCTGGATCCGTGTGTGCTTTTGAGCGCAGCCGTGGGACGGGAGCCTGCGACCTGGCTCGCGGCATAGCCCGTCCCGCCGAGTGCTACGAACAGCGCGATGATTGCGACCCCCATCGCCGGTGATGGCAGTTTCACAAACTGTCTTCTCATGATCCCTCCTCGAGGGTACGCGCGGGGTCAACCCTCAGACGGCGCCGACCCGCAAGGTAGTCCGCTACGCCCAGGCACAGCTGCGTGCGGACATCCTTACCACAACCGTCGAGCGTGGGGGACTTTTTTGCTCGCCTCTGGACTGGAGCGGCCGTCGATATGGAGGCCGCCGACCGAACACCGCTTCGGCCGCAGAGCAGCGGCTGCACGCACCGCCCGCAACCGGCCTACCAGTTACCAGTACCCCCAGCCGGATTCGAACCGGCGATCTCCTGCGTGAAAGGAGCGCAATCAGCTCCGCGAGAATCTGCTCATTTGCAGGATGTTTGGGACCCTCGCACCTGCCTTCTGGTAGTGCTCGGATTGCCGGATTTTGCGGTCGGTTTCTGGTCGTTTCGGCCGCGGAATGGGGTTCGCGGCCTTTTGCCTGGCGGGTCGTGCGGTCGTGTTGACAATCGGGAAACTGGGCACGACGCGGGGGCGTCTTGAGTATTACGACTCGCAGGTCGCGGTGGGCGTCGAGGAC
>CATPBV010000340.1 GCA_955652345.1 uncultured Solirubrobacteraceae bacterium
AGGTTGCCGACGACGAGACCCACTCTCCGTCCCCGCCGGGCGTGTTCGGGACTGCGCCCAGCGGAGGACGGCACCCTCTCGAGCTGCGGCTGGGCCGAAACCTGCATGCCGTTTGGGACGCCCATATGAAGCACATCCTTGCATCCGCTCAGCGGTGACAACTGTGGACCGGGTCGGCAGCGCGATGCTCCACACCCGCCGCCCCGACGTCGCGTCGCCGCTCGCGCTCCCGGGGACACCCGCGATTGCCTGGAATGCAGTCTCGCTTGCCAGTGCGAGCGAGGGATGTGGAAGGATCTGGGCGGCCCGGGCGTCTTCAGTCCATGACCGGCCGAACTAGATCGGTCGGAATAAACCTAAAGCGTAGGAGCAAGATCATGGCCAATTCAAGGAAGACGAAGTTTCGCTTGAGTGCAGTCGCCGCGGCACTGGGTGCGGCGCTGATCGTCGCCGGATGCGGCAGCAGCAGCACCTCGACGCCCGCAAGCGCGCCATCCACCAGCACTTCTCCGAGTTCGACCACGGCGGCCGCGGGCGTCTCGATTGGCACGGCGAAAGGCAAGGGCGGGACGTACCTCACCGGTGCCTCCGGCCGCGCGCTGTATCTGTGGGTGGCAGACGCGAACGGCAAGTCGAGCTGTTCGGGAGCGTGCGCGCAGACATGGCCTCCGCTGACCGCGACGGGGACGCCTGTCGCCTCGGGCGGCGCGATGGCGGCGGACCTGGGCACGATCACCCGCTCAGACGGCGCCAAGCAGGTCACCTACAAGGGTCACCCGCTGTACTACTACGCCGCCGACACGACTGCGGGCATGACCACCGGCCAGGGCACCAACTCGTTCGGCGCCAAGTGGTGGCTGGTCGCCGCGTCGGGCGCGGCGATCACCGGCAGCGCGCCCTCGAGCGGCTCTTCGGGCGGCTCTTCCACCAGCTCGTCCGGCGGCGGCTGGGGCTGATCCGCCGGAGCCTCGATGTCACAGCAGTCTCCCGGTGCCCGCGCCAGCGCGGGCACCGATGCTGCTGACGGCGGAGGCGGCGCAGTGGAGCGTCCGCGGCCCGTGGAGCGACCGATCGGACCCTGGGCGTTCACCGGTGTCGCCGTCAGCTCGTTCGGCACGCTCGCGATAGCGGCGCTGTTCGCGCCGACCACGATCCCCCGCGCCAGCGCATCCGCAGGGCTGACGATGCTCGCCGGTGCCGTGGTGTTCATCCTGCCGATCGCGATCTGGCTGCGCTATTCGCGGCACGTGAATAGCTCCGGCGGCCTGTATGCGTTCGTCGAGGCGGCGGCTGGACGTCGCGTTGCGCTCGCACAGGCGGCGGTCTGGACGGTCAGCTACTTCCTGTATCTCGTCTACACCACGGTCCAGATCGTGTACGACGTGCTCCCCGCGGTTCTGCCGGGCGAGCGCCACTATCAAACGCTGCTGGCACTCTTGATCCCCGTCGCATTCGCGGCGGTGATGCTCGCCGGACGAGCCATGGCGCTGATGGTGATCGGCCTGATCGCGGTGGGGCAGCTGGCGTTGGCCGGCATCCTCGACGGCGTGACGATCGGGCACCTCGCAACGCCCGCGTCGACGTTTGGCACGGGGGCACCGACGGGCCCGCTCGCGAAGGCGAGCGCGCAGACATCGCTCCTGTACATCTGCGGCAGCTTGCCGCTGTTCCTGGGCGGGGAGCTCGCCACTCCGGCTCGCACCATCAAGCGCGGTGTCCTCGGCTCGTACATGGTCACCGTGATTGTCGTGATCCTCGCCGTCGCTCCGCTCGCTGCCCAACCCGGCCTGACGAACACGACGCTTCCGGGGGTGACGGTGGCGCAGGAGTTCGCGAGCCCGGGCGTCGCCGACGCCATCGGCATCGGCGTCGCGGTCAGCATCAGCGGCCTGGTCCTGTGCGAATACCTGGCGCTCAGCCGGCTCGTGCACGCCATCGGTCGATGGCGTATGCAAACCGGCACGGTCGCGATCGGCGCGCTCATGGTCCTGGCCGCGCCATTTGTCCTGATCGACCCGGAAGGCATCTACAGCGCGCTGCTCAAGGTCTCGCTGGTCGCGCTCTGGATCAGCCAGTTGATCGTGTTCGCGGTGTATCCGCTATTCGCTCGCAGGCATCGCCAGCGGCTACTCCCGGCGTGGCTGCTCGCCCTCGGGGCGAGCGGACTGGCAGGTTTTGGGCTCTGGACTGCCATTCAGAGCGCAACCAGTTGAGGCTCGCATGGCGGCTCCGACACGACAGCACGCAATCCGCGCGGAAACGCGAGAGGAGTCCATCGACGCACGCGTCCGCCGCCGGCTGCGCGAGCTGCGCTCGCAGCGCGGGCTCACGCTTCAGCAGGTCGCCGAGCAGGTGAGTGTCGACATCTCGACGCTCAGCCGCATCGAGGCCGGCAAGCGCCGGCTGGCCCTCGACCACATCCCGGCGCTCGCCGCCGCACTTGGCGTGAGCGCGGACGAGCTGCTCGGCTCGCCCTCCGCCCAGGATCCGCGCGTCCGCGCCAGACCGCGAAGCCACGACGGGATAAGGGTGTGGCCGCTCACCCGCCTCGCGCCCGCGGGCGCGCCGCGCGCATTCAGGATCATCATCGGACAGGCGCGGCGCAAGCCACCGAAGGCGCTGCCGGTGCACGAAGGACACGACTGGCTGTACGTACTCAGCGGGAAGCTCCGGCTGCTGCTCGGCGATCAGGAGTTCACGATCGAGCCGGGCGAGACTGCCGAGTTCTCCGCCTGGACGCCGCACTGGCTGGGCGCGCTCGACGGCCCCGTGGAGCTGATCATGATCGTCGGGGCCCAGGGCGAGCGGCTCCACCTGCACCGCTAGGGGTCACCCCACGGAGCCGCCGGCGCCTACCGCGACCGGCTGGGGCCGGAGCGCCGGCGCCTGCTCGTGCCCCGTCTCGAGCGGCTGGCCGGCGATCTGACCGCCGGGGCAGTCCTCACAGCGCACGACCCGCCGTGGGTTGCGGATCCCCGCGAGGCCGAGCACCCCGCCGAGCGCCACCAGCGAGCTGGCGATTCCGATCCCGACACGGAACGCGTGGACCGACGCCGACTGCACCGCCAGCGCAACCCGCGGGCCGGCGCGAGCCGGATCGACATGCGTCAGCGTCTGTGTTCGAGCTTGTGCGACGGCGATCCGGGCTGACGGTGAGAGCTTGACGTTGTCGAGCCGCTGGTTCAGAGCCGAGGTGAACTGCGCGGAGATGACGGCGCCGACAGCCGCAATCGCGAGCAGGCTGGCGATCCGCGCGATCGCGTTGTTGACCCCCGAGGCTATCCCTGCGTTGGACTCCTCGGCATCGGAGAGCACTGCCGCAGTGAGCGGCGCGACGGTGGAGGCGAGGCCGACTGAGAACACGAGGAGCGCCGGGAGCACGTCGGTGAAGTAGCGCACGTGAGCGCCCAGGCGCAGCATCAGAGCCAGCCCGACGGCCGCGGTCAACGGTCCGAAGCCCATGAACAGCCGCGGCCCGAGACGATCCGCGAGCCGGCCCATCCGCTTGGACAGGACGAACATCACGATCGTCGAGGGCATCAACGCCAAGCCCGCTTGCAGCGCTCCATAGCCGGCGACCTCCTGCAGGAACAGCACCAGCAGGAAGAACGTGATCCCAAGACCGCCGTACATTGCGAACGTCTGCACGTTGCCGATCGTGAAGTTGCGCCGGCGGAACAGGTCGAGCGGCAGCATCGGCGCGGGCGCACGTCGCTCGTGCACGACGAACGCCCCAAGGAGAGCGAGACCCCCAATCCCGGGACCCCACACCTCGGGGCTCCCCCACCCGACGACCGGCTGGCGGATCAGCGCTAGCACGGGTCCGGCCAGACCAACGAATGTGAGTGCCGCGCCGAGCCAGTCGACTCGAGTGTGAGCGGCGCCGCGGGAGCGGGCCGGAACCGCGACCGACACCAACCCAAGCGTGATCACCACGAACGGGATGTTCACCGCGAAGATCAGTCGCCAGGAGACCGCATCGACGAGGTAGCCGCCCGCCAGCGGGCCGACCACGGTCGCGATCCCAGCCCAGGCCGTCCACGAGCCAATCGCGCCACCACGCTCCTCGCGCGGAAACGCGGCCACGATCACGGCCAGCGCGCTCGGGGTCAAGAGAGCGCCGAACATCCCTTGGAGCGCGCGACACGCGATCAGGATCTCGATGCTCGGGGCGATCGCACAGAGAAGCGACAGCAGTCCGAAGCCGGCGACACCGATCGAGAACACGCGGCGCTCGCCGAACACGTCGCCGAGCGATCCTCCCACGAGGATCAGCGAACCGAGCGCGAGCAGGTACGCGTTGGAGACCCATTGCTGGCCGGCCAGCCCCCCGCCGAGATCTGTGCGAATCGCGGGCAGCGCGACGTTCACGGCGGTTGCATCGAGCCCCGCCACGAACGACCCCATGATCGCGGCGAGGAGAGCCAGACGCTTGCGCTGATCAGGGGACGCCGCTACGCCGAAGGAAGCCGCGATGGGTGAACTGGCACTCAGAGCATCCAGAGTAAACCTGCGAGCCCCACGCCGCCCGACGGATGGTTGCCGCGAATCAGATGCCGGACCGCTCCCGCCACCAGCAGGTGATCCGTTTCGCCTGCGACCTCGAACACGAACAAGTGATGCAATCCGCTCCTGAGGCCCCAAATGTTTCGCGTCTTCCGCGCTGATCTGCGCTCGCTCGCCGACGAGGACCTGATGGCGCTCATCCACGACGGCGAGCCGCGTGCGCTCGAGGTGATCTTCGATCGGCACGGCGACCGGGCGTACTCGCTCGCCTACCGGATGTGTGGGCAGCGGACAGTGGCCGAGGACATCGTCCAGGAGGCGTTCTTGTCGCTGTGGCGGAGCGGCACGCGCTACGACGCCGCCAAGGGCAGCGTCCGCTCCTGGGTATTGACCGCCGTTCGCAACCGAGCGATCGACGCGTTCCGCCGCGAGTCGGTCACGGCGAGCCGCGACGTGGCCGATGAGGAGGCCACAGCTCGCCTGGCGGCGGACGAGCGGACAGAGTCAGAAGTCGAGCGCCGCGAGGACGCTCGCCGGATCCGCGCGGCGCTCGGGGAGCTGCCGGACGAGCAGCGAAAGGTGATCGAGCTCGCCTACTTCGGCGGGTTCTCGCACAGCGAGATCGCCGGAATGCTCGATCTACCGCCCGGGACGGTGAAGGGCCGCATGCGGCTCGGGCTGACCAAGATGCGGGTCGCGTTGGGCGACCCTCCAAGGGTCACGCAATGAAGGGCACCGGGTCATGAGCACGAGTGACAGGGACTGCGGCGCTGACGCTGCGGCATACGTGCTGGGCGGACTCGAGCCCGCGGAGGCGGAAGCGTTCCGGCGTCACATGTCGACTTGCGCCATCTGCCAGGACGAGGTGTCTGCGTTCGGCCAGGTCGCCGACACGCTCCACCTCGTCGCCCCGCAGCTGCGTACGCCGCGCGGCCTCCGCAGACGAGTGATGGGCGCGGTCCGCGCCGAGCCGAGGGCAGCTGCCGCGCGAGCTGGCGCTCGACCCCTGGTCGGTCTCGCTCCAGGGCTTCGGCGGTGGGCGACCGCGGGCGGTCTGGCCCTCGCGCTCGCGGCGGCGGTCGTGGGCGCAACCGCTCTGTTCTCGGGTGGCTCGAGCTCGAAGCTGATCCAGGCGAGCGTGATCGGATCGTCCGGCACGGCCGAGGTCAGACTGTCAGGTGGCCGCGCGGAGCTGATCCTAAAGGGCTTCCCGCGTCCTCCGGCGGGCGATGTGTACGAGGTCTGGCTGAAGCGACCCGGCGCTCCCCCGTCACCGACCCGCGTGCTGTTCAGCGTCACCTCGGGTGGAGCCGGCGACGTCGGCGTGCCCGGAGACCTGCGCGGCGTGCGTCAGGTGCTCGTCACACCGGAGCCGGACGGGGGCAGCCTCGCGCCGACCCACACGCCCGTGATCGTCGCCCAGCTCCGCTGACGAACCGCCGCCGGGCGACGTCATCCGCGGGCCGCTGCCGCCCGCCCCCGGTGCCGGCTGCCGGGTGCTCCGCCCAGTCGCTCGTCCCTTCGACCGCCGTCGCGTCGACTGTGCTTCGCTGGACTCCGCGGGAAGACCCGCGGTGAGCGTGAACCACACAGTCTTCGCCTGCCCCTTTCGGTGCTCGACGCCCCATGCTCCGGCGAGCATGTCGATGATCCGTAGCCCGCGTCCCGTCGGATCGGTCGGTCCCGGTGAGCGCATGATCGGCTCTCCGCCACCGGAATCGGTCGCCTCGACGCGGATCTCCCGGCCGGTCCGGGATATGGTGAGCTCGAACCCCCGGTCGGTGTGGCGGACGCAGTTGGTGGCGAGCTCGGAGACGAGCAGCGCGACCACCTCGAGCGTTTCCCCGGGGACGCCGCGCAGCGCCTCGGTTGCGAATCTCCTCGCGGCGGTAACCGACTCCGCTTCGTGCTCGAACCTCCGCGTCTCGTTCATGTGGTCAACCCCAGCGTCTCGGCGAGGCCCATCCTCTCGATCACCCTACGAAGAAGCGGAGACGGCCCCCGGATCTCCAGCCGGCGCACGCCGTTCGCCCATCTCACCCACAGCGCAATCGCCGAGCTGTCGGCGAACCGCAGGTCGCTGACATCGACCACCAGCCGATCGGGCGAGGCCGCGATGATCGGCTTGGCTGCGGCATCCAGCTCATCCGCGCTGGCCATGTCGAGATCGCCACGAAGCCTGACCAGCGCCGAGCCGTCGTCCTCGCTCGAGAGCTCGAACCTCAGGCGCGCCGGCCCTCTGTCGCTCAGTTCATCCACCGGATCCCAGCGATCGCCGTGTCATCCTCGGACGCATGATCGCGGAGATCCTCGAGGACTCGCGTCAGCAGCTCATCGAGTGAGACGTGATTCGTACTCGCCCGCGCCCGCAGGCGCTCCAGGCCCGCGTCGATGCTCTCTCCGCGACGTTCCACCAATCCGTCGGTGTACGCCAGCAAAGTCGCACCCGGCGGGGCTGAGACCGTCGTCGACGTGTAGGAGGCAGAGCGGTCAACGCCGACCGGCAGTCCAATCTCGCCTTGCACGAACTCGCCTCCCTCGCCCGTGATCATGAGCGGCGGGAGATGGCCGGCGCTCGTCACGCTCACCGTACGAGCCGGGACGTCGACCAGGGCACACAGCACCGTGGCCAGCTGCCTGTCAGCCTTGACGCTGACCAGCTTCGACAGCTTGCTCAGCAGCTCCGGGGGCGGATCGCCTTGCGCCGCGTAGGCATGGATCGCATAGCGCAGCGCCGCCATCGTCGTCGCCGCGCGCAGGCCCCTGCCAGATACATCACCGACGACGAGCAGCAGTCGCCGATCGTCGAGCGCGATCAGGTCGTACCAATCGCCGCCGATCTCGACGCCGTGAGCGCCCGCCTCGTAGCGCGCGCTCGTCTGGACCCCGGGGAGCTGCGGGAGCGTCTCCGGGAGCAGCGCGTGCTGGAGCGTCTGCGCTATTCCTCGTTGCTCGGCGTAGAGCCGGCGGTTCTCCTCGGCGATCTCCTCGAGACGGGCGGCTAGGCGCTCCGCACCGCGGCGGCGATCGATCAGCCGCGCCGCTACCAGTGCCGCGCCGGC
The DNA here is from genome assembly GCA_955652345.1 of uncultured Solirubrobacteraceae bacterium. Lineage (GTDB taxonomy): Bacteria > Actinomycetota > Thermoleophilia > Solirubrobacterales > Solirubrobacteraceae > Palsa-465. The sequence goes on from CATPBV010000340.1 coordinate 7,569, forward strand.
GCTCAGCAGCACCCCGATGATCGCGATTGCGGGTGGCAGCCGCTGCGGAAGCGATCCGCCAAGAGAGCGGCGTGCGGCCACCGCCACCGTGAAGGAGCTGTCCCCGATGGGTGTCTTGACGATGTCGGTTCGGCCCATGAGGGGAAGGTGCCGCACGCTGGCGATGAGCAGATTTGCGCGAGTCGTGGACGGTCCGAGGTACACCGCATAGTCGATCTCCGAGAACGCCGCGTTGTTCTGGACCGGCGCGTAGCGATTGGCCGGAACCGCGCTCTCCCCATAGGCCACGAACGGTCCAGGGGCCACCCCGGCGAAGGCGTATCCGATCCGCGGAATGGGTGATTGCAGGAAGCCGGTCACGCTCAACCTCGATTTGGCGGACGCTCGCGCGAGGAATGCAGGCGCCAGCTGGATCGAGGCGCTGAGCGCGGGAGGCACGCCAACGACAGCGACCGGTCCTTGCCCGGGGTTGCTGACCCGCCACAGCGACAGCGACACGAACGGCTGGCCGGCGCTCAGTCCGACGTAGGGAGCGGCGAACCGCTTGAACTTCGCGACATTCCCGCCGGTCGCGTCCGCCAGTGCCGCAGCCGAACCAAGCGGCGTCTGGATGCTCGGAATCACCTCGGTCAGCACCATGCCGACCTCGCGCGCGCGCAGGCCGAGGAGTTGCTTGTCGTTCTTTCTGTTCAACGCAGCGGACACCAGCGTCAGCGCAGCCGTGATCAGAAGACCGATGGCGAGCACCGCCAGGGCGGGCCAGAACGGCCAGCGGCCATCCTTTCGGGCCCGGGTGATAACGGGAGTCTCACCGTCGTCGGTCAGCCCGGTCTCGACCTCGCGCCCAGCGACAGTCGTCACGGCCGCCAAGGCTACTCGCAAGCCGTCCCCCCGTCGACGGGCACGATCGTGCCCGTTAGCGAAACCAGGCGAGCCGGTAGCCGAGCAGCGCCACGAGGAGCCAGGCGACCGTCGCCAGTGCGAGGGCGATCCCGCCGTCGAGCTCGCCCATAGCGATTGCGGCGGTCGCGGCGAACGCGGCCAGAGCGCATCCGCCGATCACCGCTCCGCGCGCGTCTTCCCGCGCCTCGGCACTGTCTTCCTGTTCCTCGATCAACGTGAGGCTGGCCGCGAGGATCGCCGGGAACGCAAGCAGGATGCCGCCTGCCCGCACCCCGAACGCGATCGTCACGACCCCGGCAACGACCGACGTCAGCGCGCCGGCGATCAACCGAACGCCAAGATTGCGAGCCCTGATCTCACGAACCTTGCCGGGCTGGAGCGACGGCCGCTCGGCGACGCGCCGCGTGATCGGAGCCTCTTCTGGCGGATTGCTCATCTCCTCAGCACCCGGCGATCGTGATCATGCGCTCAGCACCGGGACGGCGATGATCGCCGCGACCGCGACCCAGGCACCGAGCGCCGCGGCGGCGGCGTACGACGCACGCATCCGGCGGAGCAGCGGAACGGCGGCCGCGGCGTAGGCGATCATGCCCGCGCTACCGGCGAGCATCCCGGTGGCATTCTCGCGCGCCGCGTGGCCCCCTTTGTCGAGCAGCACGATCGTCAACCCGGCGATCGCGACAGCCGGGGCGGCGCTGAACAGGCCGGCGAAGCGCTTGGGCGACAGACCTTCCGAGAGCAGCGCGAACGCTGTGACGAGTGCGCCGCCCGCGAGGCCCTTGACGGCAAGGATGAGGACGTCGTGGGCGATTGGCGCCGCCTACAGGGTCCCGTCAGCACCGGTTCCTGCGAGAGCCTTCACAGCAGCCGGCGACAGAAGGGGCCTCGACGCCGCCAAGGACGCCTCGGACAAGACCGCCAACGCCGTCCAGCAAGACCCGGATGATTCTCACGGGCTTTCCGAATACCCGGATACGAGCTCTCCGAGTCGCTAGAACTACAGGCCGACCGATGGACGAGGCGTTCATAACGGCGGTCCGGCTGCGACCCTCGGCGTCGGGCAATCCCGTGTGCATGACGCGTCACGCTCGGTGTCCGCGGCCTTGCCTGGCGTGTTACGCACGTCATTTGTGCATGACACGTCACGCCTCCCGCCAGACACGTCCCCTGACGCGTCATGCACACGATTTCGAGCGGTCACATCGATCAAGAGCCACCCGAGCCCCGAACCCGCCCCCTTCATTGAAGGTTGTTGCCGTTCCCCACAGGCCAAGCGCCTTCGCGATGATCCCGCGGGAGCATCGCGCGTGGTCGGTGTCGAGCTTCGCCGCAACCCCGTACACCAGCAGCCGGGTCGCCTCGACCTCGGTGGCCAGGTCCGCCAGCCAGTGGCGGAGCGCCTGGAAGCTGCCGATCCGGCGCCCGAACTGCTTGCGCTGACGTCGGAAGCCAGACACTTCGCCGCGGCCGCTGTAGCGAGCCGTTCCCGGGACACTGTCTCTCGTGGACAACGGTGACGTCGCCGATCGGCTGGAGATGTTCGCGTCGATGCTCGAGCTCGCCGATGCGAACCCCTACACCGTTCGGGCCTATCGCCGCGCTGCCGAGACGGTTCGCAGCGCGCCTGTCCCCGTCGTCGAGCTCGTGCGCTCCGGACGGGCCCGCGACCTTCGTGGGATCGGCCCAGGGATCGAGGCGCGGCTGCGCGAGCTGGCGGAGACCGGAGAGATCGCCGAGCTTGCGTCGCTCGAGCGTGAGCTCGCACCCGATCTCATCGGCCTCGGCCGCTACCTCGGGATCGGCGCGAAGCGTTTCACCGAGCTCGCGCGAGCACTTGACGTGCGGACGGTCGAGGAGTTTCGCGACGCGGCCGCTGCTGGGCGGCTGCAAGCGGTGCCGGGTCTGGGGCCGAAGACCGAGGCGCGGCTGCTCGAGGGGCTGGCCCCCGAGGCCAGGCCGCGACCACGGCGCGGGCTTCTGCTGAACCGTGCGAGCGAGCTCGTCGGGGGCATCGCGGCTGCGCTCGGCGGCACGGCGGCCGGCGACGTGCGCCGGTGGCGCGACTCGTGCGAGGAGCTCGTCGTCGTTTGCGCCGCCGCCGACCCCGGCTCGCTGCTGGCGCGCTTCGCGGCGCTCCCTCAGATCGTCGCGATCGTCGAGGAGGGCGCCCGCCACGCGGTGGGCGTGACAGTCGAGGGAGTGCCGGTCCAACTCGTCGCCGCGCCGCCGGGACGGTTTGGCACGGCGTTGCTGCGGGCGACAGGCTCGAGCGCGTACGTCGGCGCGCTCGAGCCGCTCCCGGACGCAGCGGAAGAGGAGGCGGTGTACGGAGCGCTCGGTGTCCCCTGGTGTCCGCCTGAGCTGCGCGAGGAGCCGTTCCGCGGACCACCGCCGCCGCTCGTCGAGCTCGAGGAGATCCGCGGGGACCTGCATTGCCACACGACCTGGTCCGATGGGCGGGAGAGTGTCGAAGACATGGCTCGGGCAGCCCAGGAGCGGGGATATGACTACCTCGCGATCTGCGATCACACTCCCGCCGTAGGCGCCGTCAGAGGGCTCACCCCCGACGATCTCCGCAGGCAGGGCGAGGAAATTGCGGCCGCGAATGAGCTGCTCGCGCCGTTCCGCGTCTTGCGTGGGATCGAATGCGACATCCTTGCCGACGGTCGGCTCGATCTTCCCGACGACATCCTGGGCGAGCTCGAGTGGGTGCAGGCAAGCGTCCACGGCGGGCAACGGATGCCGGGCCCGGACATGACCAAACGGGTCGAGGAGGCGCTTCGCAACCCGCATGTCCGCTGCCTAAGCCATCCGACCGGCCGCTACATAAACAGGCGTCCAGAGAACGCTGTCGACCTCGAGCGCGTGTTCGAGGTCGCGCTCGAACAAGGGGTCGCACTCGAGGTCAACGGCCTTGCAAATCGCCTCGACCTGAGTGCTCAGCACGTTCGCGATGCGCTGCGCGCCGGCGTGCAGATCGTCTGCTCGACCGATGCGCACTCGATCCGCGGGCTCGGAAACATGGAGCTCTCGGTCGCAACTGCGAGGCGCGGCTGGGCAACGGCCACCAGCGTCGTCAACGCGCGACCGCTGGACGAGATCCTTAATCGCACGTAGCCGGACCCCAGTGAGCGGCACCTCCGGGGTTCGAGGGCTACGACGGGTAGTCTGGCGCGATGAGCGCCCCCCGGAGTGGCAAGACGGCGATCGCAGCGCTGTTCGTTGCGGCCGCGCTCGCGGCCGCGGCACTGGCCACGGCCAGCGCCCGCGTGGCGCCTAGAGCAGCTCGGCCAACCGGTCCGATATTCGGGCACGCCGGGCGCTGGATCACCGATGCGAGCGGCCGAGTGGTGGTCGTTCACGGCATCAACATGGTGAACAAGCGTCCGCCCTACTACCCCGCTGCCGTCGGCTTCAACGACGACGATGCCCGGCTGCTTGTGCGACTTGGCTTTGACGCGGTGCGCGTCGGCGTGATCTGGAGGGCGCTCGAGCCCGCGCCGGGCGTGTTCAACGACGTCTACCTGAACCAGATCGCGCGCACGATCAGGACGCTCGCCCAGCACGGGATCTCGTCGCTGGTCGATTTCCATCAGGACCTTCTGAACGAGCGTTTCCAGGGCGAGGGCTTCCCGACCTGGGCGATCCAGGACGGTGGGCTGCCGAACCCGATGCTGGGGTTCCCGGGCAATTACGGAGGCAATCCCGCGCTCCAGCATGCCTTCGCTCGGTTCTGGAGCAATGCTCCGGGGCCGGGCGGGATCGGGCTTCAGGACCGCTACGCGGCTGCCTGGCGCCGAGTCGCCACAGCGTTCGCGAGCGATCCGAACGTGCTCGGCTACGAGCTGCTGAACGAACCTTTCCCCGGAGCCGGCTTGCTGACCTGCGCGCCCGCTAGCGGCTGCCCAGCTTTCGACGCGAAGCTGACCGCGTTCAACCGCAAGGTGGCGAGGGCCATCAGGCGCGCCGACCGTAGGCATCTGGTCTTCTACGAGCCGGACGTGCTGTTCGACTTCGGCGCGGCCACGGCCGTCGGCGCACTCGACCAGGGTCCGGCGGGATTCGCCTTTCACGACTACTGCGCCAAGACCACGCCGATCGGCTGCGTGAGCGAGCCGAAAGGGTTCGCTCACGCGCTCGCGCACGTAGGCCGTACCCGTGAGGCGCTGATCCTTACCGAGTTCGGCTCGACCCCGTTCGCCGGCGATCTGAGCGGGATGGTGCGACTCGCCGACCAGAACATGGTGCCGTGGCTCGAGTGGTCCTACTGCCCGTGCCACGACCCGACCGGCGCGAGCCCGGACCCGATCGTGTTCGATCCGGCGAAGCCACCTCGCGGCGCGAACCTCGGATCGCTTGCGCTG
>CATPBV010000341.1 GCA_955652345.1 uncultured Solirubrobacteraceae bacterium
CCAGTGGCGGTGGCGGATCGCCCCCCACTGGCGGTGGCGGATCGCCCCCCACCGGCGGTGGCGGATCGCCCCCCACTGGCGGTGGCGGATCGCCCCCCAGTGGCGGTGGCGGATCGCCCCCCACTGGCGGCGGCGGGCACTCCGGAGGCGGCGGCTAGCGAGCCGGCTGCGGCCGCACGCCGCGGCCGTACGAGGTACCCGACGCAGGGCCGCGGCCAGACGAGCTACCCGACGCGGTAGCCGAGCGCACTCAACTGTTGCAGCGCCGAGCTGATCGCGGCTTGCGAGCTCGCCACCGACGCGCGCGCAGCCGCGAACGCGCTGGCGTCGTGTCGTTGAGCCGCCTGGGCGAGCGCGCCATAGGCAGCTGCGCTTGCGCCGAGCGCGGCCGCAAGCTGCGAGTTGACCGACTTCGCCAACCCCGCGTTCAGCCTGCTCACGGCAAGCGCGGCCGCCGCGTCGGCCGCGGCGAGCTGGGTCGCGGCCGTCGCCTGGAGCGAAGCAGTACGCGCGTTCGCGAGCTGTGACCCGAGCTGGGCGCGGGTCGCATTCAGCTTGCTGATCACGCTGTCCAGCGCCGTGGCGTAGCTGACGCTGGAGGCGGTCCCGAGGATGCTTCCGGAGGCCAGACTGACCGTGCTGAGGACACGCTCGCACCCGCCTGTGGCTCCCGTGTCGCCGGGCGGCGCCGCGCACACCCCCACAAGCGTCCCGATCGTCGTGGGCGTGGCGTAGACCGATTCGGCGACGCCGCTGGAGAGCCTCACGAGGTCTGGATACCGGTAGAAGCTGAGCGCTCCGAGCCTCGTGATCTGCGCCGGCGGGACCGAGTGCAGGGACGCAAGCACGGACGGCGGTAGGAGCGCGGGATCACCTGGGGGGAGGGTGCCGAGCGTCAGGACAGCCTTTGGATCGCTACGGGGGGAGACGGCGACGGCGTTCGCGAGCCCCAGCCCTGGGCTCGGCGGGTGCACCCGGCGCCAACCAGCGGGGAGGGAGGCTTGGATCGGCCCTGCCGCTACCCGCGATGGCCCGACGGGCTGCGACGCATTTCCGAGCCTCGCCGTCCCGAATCCGATCGCGAAAGCGATCACGATCGCTCCCATCGAAAGCAGTCCGTACCCGGCGCGCCCGATCGGAATCGCGCGCACGCGCTCGGCTGCGCGCGGGCGGGCGGCCGGTGTCGGAGCAGCGGCGGGTGGCGCACCATCCCCAATGGCAACGGGCGCCGGCGGTGCGCCGTTCCGGGTGGCGCCGTCCACCCTGGCACGCTCCGAGCCGGCGCGCGTTTCGCGGGCGCGTTCAAGCAGGGCGCGAACAGCCGCGCGGGTGCCCTCGCTTGCGAGCCGTCCGCGGTACTCCGCCTGCACGGCCTCCGCGACGTGCAGGAGCGAGACGGGAATGTCCTGCTCGGATGCGGCGGTGACCGCAGCAGAGCAGCAGCTGGCGATCGCGGCCCCAGGAAGCTGGAACGAGTCCGCGAGCTCCTCGACGTCCACTTGCCTCAGCCGGGCATCCTGGGGGAGAAGCTGATGCCAGATGCGCTCCCGCGCCGCGCGGTCGGGAAACGGAAACTCGACCACGGACGAGAACTGCTTCTGGAAGGCCGTATCGATCCTCCCCTTGAGGGTTGACGCGAAGATCACGAGTCCCGTGTGCCGCTCCGCTCGCTCGAACAGGTACGGCGCGGTGAGAGTCCCGGGGCGCACCTGGTGCGCGCTCGGAAGTGGTCGGTCACCGAGGATTTCGTCGGCGTGCTCCAAGTACAGGATCGCGTTTTCGGCTTTGGCAGTCGCGAACAGTCGCCCAACCATCTGCTCGAGGCCGGGGCGGTCCTTGGCGCGTAGAGCAGTCGTATCGACCTCCAGGATCGGCATCCGCAGCTGACTGCCGATGATTCGCGCCGCCATCGTCTTCCCGGTTCCTACAGGTCCGGCGAACAGAACGAGCGGCCCGGGAGCGCTCCCGCTCGATCCGCCGTTGTCGCGGCGTCCCGCGAGCAGCCCGGAGGCGATCGCACGCAGCGAATCGCGCTGAGCGTCGGGCAGCACCAGCTCCGACCAGCCGTAAGCAGGCGCGATCTTCCGCCACGGATCGCCCGCCGTTGTAGGCCATCCTCCGCCTGAGGACCGCATCTCCATGCGTCGAGGATAGGACCGCGCGCGTCCGCGGACAAGCGGGTAGTAACGCGAGGGCCTCCACGGTAGCCTGCCACGGTCGACGGGCCCTGAGAGGAGAGGGATGTCACATCGCATCTGGAACCGGATCGCTGTCTGCTGCACAACCGCCTCCACGATCGCCGTGCTGGTGACTTCCGTGGCGGGTGCGAGCGGGAGCCGCGCGGGCGGGATCTCCGCTCGCGCCGCCGCCGACTGCCAGCCGTACGGGGCGTCGCCGTGCCTGCTTCCGTTCCCGAACGACCTTTTCACGCGGCCGGACAGCAGCACTCCGACCGGGCTTCGGGTCCAGCTGCCGGCGAACGCGATGCCCGCCGACAAGCACGGGCAGCGAATCGCGGTCGCCGAGTACGACCGCTCCGACGGATTCAGCCCCGGCAGCGACGTCGTCGTCCATGTTCGCGGACTCGACAACCCGACCGCGTTCGCGAGGACCGGCGCGGTGGGACTCGCAAACATGGCGAGAGCGTTCGTTCGAAATCAGCCGATCCTGATCATCGATGAGCGCACTGGCGCCCGCCAGCTGATCTGGTCCGAGCTCGACGCGAACGCTACGAGCCCTCAGAGCACCAACCTGCTGATCCACCCGGGGAAGAACTTCACCGAGGGCCATACCTACGTGGTCGTGCTGCGAAACCTGCGCAACGACCGGGGCCGCCTGATCGCTCCGCCAGGCTGGTTCGAGCGGCTCCGAGACGCCCGTCCGCTGCTACCGGCCGAGCGCTCGCAGCGCGCCCGCTATGCCCGCATCTTCACCGCGCTGAAGCATGCCGGGATCTCCCGGCGTGGGCTGTACGAAGCATGGGACTTCACGGTCGCCTCGCGCCAGAGCCTGAGCTCGCGGATGCTGGCGATCCGGAACGACGCCTTCGCTCAGCTCGGCGACCACAACCTCGCCGATGGAAAGGTGCAGGGACGACCCCCGGCCTACACGATCACCAGCGTCGGGTCGCTCGCGCCCGGGATCCAGGCCGTGCACGGGACATTCCAGGTTCCCTGCTATCTGATCACCTGCGGCAGCAGCACGACGACCGGCTTTCACTACGGCTCCCGCAAGCGCGATGCGCTCCCCACGCAGATCCCCGGGACCGTCGCGGCGGCTCCGTTCGAGTGCATCATCCCGAGCTCTGCGGGCAACCCCGCGCCAGCCCGGATCTCCCTGTACGGGCATGGGCTTCTCGGCGATCACACCGAGGTGGAGGCCGGCAACGTGCTGGCGATGGCCAGCGAGCACAACTTTGTCTTCTGCGCGACCGATTGGTGGGGGCTCGCGAGCGGGGACATCCCATTCGACATCGCCGCGCTTCAGAACCTGAACCACTTTCCTGCCGTGGTGGATCGTCTTCAGCAGGGCGTGCTCAACACGCTGTACCTGGGACGCCTGATGCGCAGCAGTGCCGGGTTCGCATCCAATCCGGCTTTCCGCGCAGGAGGGCACCCGCTGATCGACACCTCGAATCTCTACTACGACGGCAACAGCCAGGGCGGGATCATGGGCGGGATGACGACGGCGCTCGCGCCGGACCTCCGCCGCGCCGTCCTCGGCGTGCCTGGGATGAACTACGGAGGCGTGCTGCTCCAGCGGAGCACCGACTTCGGGCTGTACGCGCCGTTCATATTCGGCAGCTACACGGACGCCTCGGTGCATCCGCTGATCCTGGATCTGATCCAGCAGCTGTGGGACCGGGGCGAGGCCGACGGGTACGCGCAGCACATGACCTCCGAACCACTGCCCGGCACGCCGTCGCACGAGGTCCTGCTACAGGTCGCGTATGGCGATCACCAGGTCAGCATGTACGCGGCCGCCGTCGAGGCGCGGACGATCGGCGCGTTCGCCTACCAGCCCGCGCTGGACCTGAGCACCAACCGGGTGCGGGACCGTAACGTCCTGTTTGGGATCCCCGCGATCCCAAGCTACCCGTTCCACGGCTCGGCGATCGTGATCTGGGACAGCGGGCCGGGCAGGGTCCAGCCCCCACCGCTCGTGAACGTCCCGCCGATGAACTCGGCGACGAACAACGACCCGCACGAGGACGTCCGCAGCAGTCCCGCGGCGCGGGTTCAGAAGTCGGACTTCCTGATGCTGAGCGGCGCCGTGGTCGATGTGTGCGGCGGCAAGCCCTGCCGGACCTCGGTCTTCATGCCCTGACTGGTCTTGACGCCCGAGCCGCACAGCGGCACGACGACGCTGCCGGCAGCAAGCTCCCGCGCTCGCTCCCATGCGGCACTGCTTGGGCGCCCGCCGTCGATCACCGAGTCGCCCCGCGCGAGCAGGGCGGCGGCCCACGTGATTGCGGCGGTCGGCTCGACCAGCAGCCCCTTCCTGGCGAGCGCCCGCTGCGTCGGCTCGATCGTCGACTCCGGAACGCTGACCACGCACCCGCCGCTGTCGGCCACCGCCGTCAGGATCTGCGCTCCGCGGACGGGCCGCGGGATCGCAATCCCCTCGGCGAGCGTCGGCTCCGCCTGCACGGTCGCCGGCGTCGATTCGCCCCGCTCCCAAGCTAGGGCCAGAGGCGCACAGCGCTCACCCTGCACCGCGATCAGGGCCGGTCGTTGGTCGATCGCACCCGCAGCGCGCAGCTCTCGGAAGCCGCGCGCCGCCCCCAGCAGCAACGTCCCGTTGCCGACGGGCACGACGACCGCGTCGGGCACGCCGCCGATCTGCTCGACGATCTCGAACGCGAACGTCTTGGTGCCCTGTAGGAACAGCGGGTCGTAGATGTGCGAGGCGTACATCGCCCCCGTCTCCTGCACCGCTGCAATCGCAGCTTCGGTCGTCCTCGTGCGATCGCCGTCGACCTCCTCCAGGGTCGCGCCGTACGCGCGGATCTGTGCCTGCTTAGCGGCCGAAGTCGGTCGTGGGACGAACACCCTGCAGTCGAGGCCCGCGCGACCGGCGTACGCGGCGATCGCGCTGCCGGCGTTGCCGCTGCTGTCGGCGATCACGCGGCGCGCGCCGCGCTCGAGCGCGGACGCGACCAGCACGACCGCGCCGCGGTCCTTGAACGACAACGTCGGCGAGAGGAACTCGAGCTTCAGATGCATCCCGGGCCACTCCCGTCCCGCCGCGATCAGCGGCGTGCCGCCCTCGCCCATCGAGATCTCGGCGAGCAGTGGATCCGGCACGGGGATCCAGCGGCTGTAACGCAGCAGCCCGAGCGGCGGCGTGACGCTCGGAAGGTCCGAGAAGCCGGTGGTCGCGAGTTCGGGAAGGTCGAAGGCGCCGCCGCACACACAACACCAGGCGAGCGGGGATTGCGGAGACCCGCAGACGGTGCAGGTGCCCCGTGGCGGTTTGCTCACCGCGTTCAGCCGCGGGCCGGGGCGGTCGACTGCCTCACGCGAAGCTCCACCGACACGCTTGTGTGCCGCGGGGGCAAGCCCGGATCGTGGATCCGCTCCAGCAGCAGCGACACGGCTCGCTCCGCTTGGTAGTCGAGCCGCTGGGCGACCGTCGTCAGCGAGATCCGGTGAAGTGCGGCGATCGCGATGTCGTCGAAGCCGACGATCGATACATCGTCGGGGACGGTGAGCCGCTCGTTCTCGCACGCCTCGATCATCGCGATCGCGCCGATGTCGTTGGACACGAACAGCGCGCTTGGCGCTTTGCCTCCGCGCAATGCGTCTGACAGCTTCAGGCTTGTTCGCCCGTATCGAACGGTCGGTGCGCCCGGTGCCCACGCGATCGGCGGGAGCGCGTCGAGACCGGCGTCGCGCATCGCTGCTCGATATCCGCTGTGGCGCCCCCGGTCGCCGGTGCGCTCGACGAGCGGCGTGCGGACGTACGCAATGCGCCGATGCCCGAGCCCGATCAGGTGCTCGGTCGCCAGCCGTCCCCCTTGGGCGTCCTCCGGGCCGACCGAGTCGCCCCACCGCTCGCTGAGGCCGAGGAACGCGATCGGCACCCCGGCGCGCCTGAGAGCCTCTTCGAGCTGATCGGTCCGAGAGATGTAGGCGAGGAAGACGATCCCCGCAACCCGGTGCTCGAGCAGCGCCTCGACCCCTGCGAGCGCGATGTCCTTCGCGCCCTCGATGTTGCAGAACATCGTCGTGTAGCCGTGGCGGAACGCGGCGCGCTCGGCCACCTGGGCCATCTGCGCGTAGTACGGGTTGCTGAGGTCGCCGACGAGCACCCCGAGGATCGTGGTGCGCTGCCTGACGAACTGCCGCGCGATCGCATTGGGGGTGTAGCCGAGAAGGTCGATTGCGGCGAGCACCCGCGCGCGTGTGGCGGACGACACGTCATCGGCGCCGCGCACGACGTTCGACACGGTCGATTTCGATACCCCGGCCTCGGCGGCCACGTCAAGGATCGTCGGAGCCTTGTCCGCGCCGCGGGCGTGCGAGCGGTCCAAGTCGTGGCCCGGATGAAGCGGTGGTTGCACTGCGATGCCGACCTCCCCGTGCCTCGCGGTCCCGACCGCGGCGAGTGTCAAGGGCCGTGAGCGCGGGGGATCATACCTGGAATGTTCCAGGGATCGCCGGCGCGTAGTAACCGGCCGCGCCGCGCCTGCGACGGTCCATAACGCGTCTCAGCAGGGCCCGGCGCACACGGGCAGTGAGTCGACGCCCCGTGTGGACACCATGTTCGCGTTCCGCACGACCGGCCCCGCGATCGTGTACTCCGGCATCCGCGTTAACAACGCTGTGAGCATCGCCCGTGCTTCCTGGCGCGCCAGCGGAGCCCCGAGACAGTGATGGAGGCCGTTGCCGAAGGCGAGGTGACGCAAGACGGGCCGCGACAGGTCGAGGCGATCGGGGTCGACATAGCGGCGCGGATCCCGATTGGCCGCACCGTAGACCAAGAGCACCCTGGCACCAGCAGGCAGCAGCTGCCCATGAAGCTCAACGGGTCGTGTCGTATCTCGAGCCAGCACCTGGACGGGGGCGTCGAAGCGCAGGAGCTCCTCGACCGCGTCCGGTAGCCGCGCGGGGTCCTGCGCCAACCAGGCTCGTTGTTCGGGATGCTCAGCAAGATGGAGAAAGGAGTTGGAGAGGAGGTTGGCGGTCGTCTCGTAGCCGGCGATGTAGAGAACGATCGCAACCTCGGTGAGCTCGTCGAGGGGGGCTGCTGCGGCGGAGTGAGCCTCCGCGATTGTGCGGAGTACGCCGTCGCTCCGGCTGGCGGTCGGATCGAGGATCATCGACTCGAAGTACGCATGGATCTGCTTCGACGCGGTGCGTGACGGGGCATCGGGAGCCGGGTCGATCCACAACCGGTTGTCAAGCCACAGCATCTCGAAGGTCTCGCGAAGGAACTCGAG
>CATPBV010000342.1 GCA_955652345.1 uncultured Solirubrobacteraceae bacterium
AGCTCTACCTGCTCTACGCCGAGGTCGACCGCCAGCTGCGCGAGGCCGGTCTGGAGCCGGCCCGCAGCCTCGTGGGCAGCTACATCACCTCGCTCGAGATGGCCGGGGCCTCGGTCACGATCCTCGAGCTGGATGACGAGCTGGCCTCGCTCTGGGATGCTCCGGTACACACACCGGCGCTCCGCTGGGGGGCGTAGGGACCCGTGATCACCAATTCCGTCGTGCGCGCAGAGACGATCACCATCTGGATGGCGGAGGCCGAGGGCGACATCCGAGCCCAGAGCGACTATCTGACGCAGCTCGACGCGGCGATCGGTGACGGCGATCACGGCACCAACATGCGCCGCGGCTTCGACGCCGTCGGCCAGGCGCTGGCCGGGCAGGCAGATGGATTGCCGCCCGGCCGGCTGCTGATCCTCGCCGGCAAGACGCTCGTATCCACGGTCGGCGGCGCGAGCGGTCCGCTGTGGGGCTCGCCCCTGCGCCGCGCCGGTCGGGCGCTCGGAGACGCGGACACGTTCGGCGGCGATCAGCTCGCGCTCGCGCTCGACGCGGCGATCGCCGGCGTGATCGAGCTGGGCGCCGCGCAACCGGGCGACAAGACGATGATCGACGCGCTGACGCCGGCCGTCCAAGCTCTTCGTGACGCGCTCACCGCCGGTAAATCGCTCGAGGAAGCGGTGCGGGCAGCCGCCGACGCGGCCAGGACCGGGGCCGAAGCGACCGTGCCGATGAGAGCCCGGAAGGGACGCGCGTCATACCTCGGCGAGCGGTCGATCGGGCATCAGGACCCTGGTGCAACGTCGGCCGCGATCATCATGGCCGCAATGAGCCGCGCGGTCGCGGAAACGCGGGAATAGGCTCGTGGCTAGACCGCGAGTCACAAGTCGCGGCGTGGCCCAGCGAGGCCTACACGGAGCGGCACCCGAGCGCGTGCTGCCGGGCACAGCGGCTTCGCCCGGGATTGCGTGCGGCACCGCTTGGCATCTGCCCGAGGAGATCGTCGTGAGCGGACCGGTGCCCGTCGAGGGGCGCGAGCAGGAGCGCGGCAGCGCTCTGGCCGCACTCTATGCCGCCGGGGATGCGCTCAGCGCCGTGGCCGCAGCGCTCCCACCCGACGAAGCTGAGATCGTCCAGGCTGGTGCGCTGATGGCGCAGGACCCCGCCCTTACGCGCGCGATCGAGGAAGCGATCCTCGCCGACGGCGCGCCCGCCGCCGAGGCGATCAACCGCGCTACGGGCGCGTACGCGGATGTGATCGCGGCGATCGACGACGAGCGCCTCGCCGCCCGCGCCGACGACGTCCGCAGCCTGGGTCGCCGCGCTGCGCGCTTGGCCTCGGGCCGCGGAATGGCTGCGCCGCCGGGCTCTGATCTGATCGTGATCGGCAGCGATCTCGGCCCCGCCGATGTAGCAGAGCTTGCTCCGGCATTGGCCGGGGTGGCGCTGGCGGGCGGCGGGGCAACAGCGCACGCGGCGATCGTCGCTCGCTCGCTCGGCATCCCGATGGTCACCGGGCTTGGCAACCAGGTGCTCGAGATCGTCGAGGGCGCGCCCGTCGTGCTCGACGGCTCCGCCGGCACGCTGATCGCCCACCCATCGACGGATCGAGCCCGTCGCGCCACCGCCGAGATGGGGGTGCGAGTGCTTGCGGCACGACGCGCGCACGAGCTTCGCGATCAGCCCGCGGTCACGACCGATGGGAACCGCATTACGGTCCTGGCGAATGTCGCCAGTCCCCAGGAGCTCGCGCTCGCCCTGCGCGCGGGTGCTGAGGGGATCGGCCTCCTGCGCACCGAGCTCGCCTTCCTCGACGCTCGAGACTGGCCGAGCGAGCGGGATCACACCGACGCGCTGAAGCCGATCCTCTCAGGGCTTGGTGACCTCCCGGCCGCCGTGCGGGTGCTCGACTTCGGAGCCGACAAATGCCCACCGTTCTTGACCGACACGGCCGAGCGGGGACTCGAGCTGCTGATCGCCAATCCCGACGCTCTGATCGCTCAGCTACGTGCGATCGTGCTCGCCGCCGAGGCTCACGACGTGCGGATCCTGCTGCCGATGGTGCAGACATCCGAGCAGGTCGCTCACGTGCGCGGTCTGATCCTGACGGTCGCACGCGAGCTCCAGGTTCAGCGCATCCCGCCACTCGGCTCGATGATCGAAACCCCGAGCGCCGCGGAGTGCGCAGCGGAGATCGCGTCCGAGTGCGAGTTTCTCAGCATCGGCACCAATGACCTGACCGCGTCGACGCTCGGAGCCGACAGGTTCGCCGTCAACACCGCCCGCGCGCACCATCCGCGTGTCATTCGCTCGATCGCCCGCAGCGTGAGCGCCGCTCACGAGGCCGGTATCCCGATCGAGGTGTGTGGCGAGGCGGCCTCGGATCCGGTCATGCTGCCGCTGCTGGTCGGGCTTGGGGTCGACGAGCTCAGCGTCGCTGCCGCACACGTCGGCCAGGTGCGCGATTGGATCAGGCATCTGGACGGGGCCGAGACCGCGGGGCTAGCCCGCTCGGCGCTGACGATGGACACCGCCGAAGAGGTGCAATGGGCCGCGCGCCAACTGTCAACCGGACTGCAGGAAGCCCCGGCTATTCCTGCAACCCGCTGACCGTCCGGGACAGCGCGTCGACTGCGACGACGGCGTCCTCGCCCTCTGCCCGCAACCGCAGACTCGTTCCGCCCTTCGCGCCTAGGGCGAGGATCGACAGGAGGCTCTTGGCGTCCACCTCGCGCTCGCCCACGGCGACCCATAGGCTCGATGAGAACCCCATCGCAGCGCGGACGAACGTTGCCGCGGGCCGCGCGTGCAGGTCTACGTCGTCGGGGAGGCTCACGTGCGCCGTGGCGCTGGCCACGTCAGAGCTTGTTTGCACCGCGGGCCTCCTCCGCCGCATGGGCCACCTGCTCGAGCTCGCACCCCGCGGATGCGACGACCGCTGCGGCGACCGCCCCTTCCACCAGCGGCGCGTCCACCAGCACCGCGCGTCCGTTGCTCTGGCGCTCGAGCACGTGGCGGATCGTGAGGATCGCACTGCCGATATCACCCAGGACGATCACACCATCGCCTTGGTTGGCGCGGCGGATCGCGTCGCGGACCGAGCCATCATCGGTCCCGAGCGTGCCGTCGGGCGCGCCGCCGGCGATCTCGATTCGGACCTCGGGGCCGGCCATCTGGCTCGCCAGCTGCGCTACCCCGCGCGCGAGCTCCGCGCTATGCGAGACAACTACGATGCCAACCAAGCCGCCGTCCTTCCGGTCGCTTGTAGGGTGCAGCGCGTCAGTCTACACTACCGAAGCCGATTCGACAATGCCGAATAGCATCGGAAACCCCGCCCCACTACAGCGGACGATCCAGCCGGTCAAAGGCCGGGGCACGATCCAGTCCGTCGACCGCGCCGCGCGCATCCTGAAGGTCCTCGCCAGCGGACCGAGGCGGCTCGGTGTCAGCGAGATCGCCGACCGCCTCGGCCTCACCCGCCCCACCGTGCACGGGCTCCTGCAGACGCTCCAGGCGCACGGGTTCGTCGAGCAGGATCGCGACTCGGACAAGTACCAGCTCGGGGCGGGCCTGCTCCAGCTCGGCAACTCCTACCTCGACCTCAACGAGCTCCGGTCGCGGTCGATCGTCCACGCCGAGCGCCTCGCGTCGCGCGCTGACGCCGCGGTACGAGTCGGCGTCATGCACGGCGCCAGCGTCGTGATCGTGCACCACGTCTTCCGGCCCGACACGACGCTCCAGATCCTTGAGGTCGGCGCTGAGCTCCCGTTGCACGCAAGCGCTCTGGGCAAGGCGATGCTTGCGTACTCCTCCGAGCAGGCGATCGATGATCTGCTGGCCGATCCGCCGCCTCGGCTGACCAGCAGGACGCTCACCCCGGTCGTCCTGCGCGATCAGCTCGCTCAGATCCGCGAGCGCGCGTTCGCCACGGAGAAGGACGAGGCGATCCTCGGCGAGTCGAGCATCGCGTCCCCGATCTTCGATCACTCCGGTCACGCCGTCGGCGCGATCGGGGTCGTCGGCGACAGCGACCGGATCATGCCGCGGGGACCGGCGCGTCAGCTCAGCTCTGCGGTGGCCGAGGCTGCGCGCGGAGTGTCGCGCGAATTGGGCTCCAGCCGCTGGCCCGCGGGAGTAACATAGAGATATCGCTGGCGATATCTCTACGACATCCTCGCAGAAGGCTGCGCGGTTACTACTGAAGGCGATCAAGAGCCTTCCGGAGCGCGACCAGGACACGATCCTCGGATACCTGCTCCAGCGAACGGTCCTGACCGGCGGCGAAGCGGTCGATCCTCGAGCCTCCTCCTACAACCCGTCGATCAGCGCTATGGCCGCTGCGTCTGCAGGGGGGGCGCCTCCTCCTGCGCTCGTTTACTCCGGAACCAGCGAACCGGGAACGCTGCGCACGATGCCCATCCGCTTCCCCGAGCCGCTGTATCAGCGGCTGAAGGAGTGGAGCAACGAGCACAACTTCCCGATGGCGGTCGTCGTCCGCGGGCTCGTCGAGCGGTTCCTGGACGAGCAGCAGCACCGCGCCGCCTGACGCAGATGTGCGCGCTCTCGCGC
Organism: uncultured Solirubrobacteraceae bacterium; assembly: GCA_955652345.1. GTDB lineage: Bacteria > Actinomycetota > Thermoleophilia > Solirubrobacterales > Solirubrobacteraceae > Palsa-465. The sequence goes on from CATPBV010000342.1 coordinate 4,570, forward strand.
GCCAGAATCGAATCGGGCCACGCCAACTGAGAGGATCCGCCCGTGGCCGCCCTGAAGGACGTAGACCTCAGGTCGAAGCTCTCGCGGAGCGAAGGCGAGAAGCGCCTGCAGGTTGCGCAGCGGCGGCTGTTGGCACTGCGGCTGCAGGCAGGCGGGCTGCTCGGTGACGGGCGTCTCGGACCCCCGTTGTGCGTCATGTTCGAAGGCTGGGACGCTTCCGGCAAGGGCGGCGCGATCCGCCGGCTGACGGCCGGTCTCGACCCTCGTCACGTACGTGTCGCTGAGTTCGCCGCGCCGACGGACCGCGAGCGCCGCCACCATTTCCTGTGGCGCTTCTGGCCGGTGCTGCCCGGATGGGGCGGGATGGCCGTGCTCGATCGCTCGTGGTACGGGCGCGTCCTCGTCGAACGCGTCGAAGGCTTCGCGACCGAGCCCGAGTGGCGGCGCGCATATGAGGAGATCGTGTCCTTCGAGCACGGGCTCTGCAACGAGGGAATGGTGCTCGTCAAGCTGTGGCTGCACGTCTCCGAGGACGAGCAGCTGCGGCGGTTTAGAGGACGAGAGCAGAGTCCGCTGAAGCGCTGGAAGCTGACCGCCGACGACTGGCGCAACCTCTCGCGCCGCGCCGAGTACGAACGCGCGGTGGGCGACATGCTGAAGCACACCGACCACAAGCAAGCTCCATGGCGGTTGATTGCCGCGGAGAACAAGCCGTACGCGCGCGTGGCGGTGCTGTCCGAGGTGATCGAAGCGATCGAGCAGGGCCTGCGGGACGCCGGCCAGGAGCCGGTCGACGTGGATGCGGAGCTGTAGTCCTGCGGCTGGTGACACTCGACGAGTTAGGCTCCGCGTCCCACCAGATGACCAAATGGATCTATGAATTCGCCGAGGGCTCGCGCGAGATGCGCGAGCTTCTCGGCGGCAAGGGCGCGGGGATCGCCGAGATGACCCGGGTCCTCGGCGCTGAGTCCGTGCCCGCCGGCTTCACGATCACAACCGAGGCGTGCGTGGCGTACATGCAGGCGCGCCAAGAGTTCCCGGATGGCCTGGAGGAACAGGTAGACGACGCCCTGGCGCGGCTGGAGAGCCATGCCGGCAAACGCCTGGGCGATCCCGAGGATCCCCTGCTCGTCTCGGTTCGTTCAGGCGCGCGCGAATCGATGCCTGGGATGCTGGACACAGTCCTGAACCTGGGGCTCACCGACGCGGCGGTCGTCGGCCTCGCGGACAGAACGGGCGACGAGCGCTTCGCGTGGGACTGCTATCGCCGGCTCGTGCAGATGTTCGGCAACGTCGTGCGCGGGATCCCCGGCGATCAGTTCGAGAACGAGATCGCGCGGATCAAGCGCAACCGCGGCGTCCGCTTCGACACGGAGCTCGATACCGCCGCGCTCAAGGAGCTGACCGAACGGTTCCGTTCGATGTACGAGTTCCCGAGCGAGCCGCGTGAGCAGCTGATGCAGGCGATCCGCGCGGTATTCGACTCGTGGACGGGCGAGCGGGCGGTTCGCTACCGGCGGATCAACCGGATCCCCGACGACTGGGGGACCGCCGTGAACGTGCAGCAGATGGTGTTCGGCAACCTCGGCGAGAACTCGGGCTCGGGCGTAGCGTTCAGCCGCGACGAGGTGACCGGCGCCCCGGAGCCCTCGGGAGACTTCCTGCCGGCTGCCCAGGGCGAGGATGTGGTCTCCGGCGTGCGCACTCCGCGTGACCTGTCCGAGCTCCACGACTGGATGCCCGAGGCCGCCGATCGGCTGATGGAGATCCTGCGCCAGCTCGAGCGTCACTACAAGGACATGCAGGACACCGAGTTCACCGTCCAGGAAGGACGGCTGTACATGCTCCAGACGCGCAACGCCAAGCGCCCCGCGCAGGCAGCGGTTCGATTCGCGGTCGACGCGGTCGGAGAGGAAC
>CATPBV010000343.1 GCA_955652345.1 uncultured Solirubrobacteraceae bacterium
AACCAGTCTCTCACGGCTCGCCGGCTGACTCCCGGATCGCGCATCTGGGGTAGATATCGGCGAGGGTCAGGCGATCTTGAACGTCTTTGTGGCCGGCGTACCGCGTCCTGCGGTGTGATCACGCTCGCTCGCGTTGGCAGTGGGCGTGATCGACGGCAGTCTCTCGTTACTGTGAGCTGGCGTAGGGCGCTGGTGGTTGGGCTCGCGGCGCTTGTGGGGATGGTGATCTCGGCGGCGCTGGCTTCGGCGAGCTCTTTGACCGCCGGTGCTCTGGATCCGAGCTATGGCTCAGGCGGCGCGGTGCTCGAGGACTTCTACGGCACGCAGGATCCCGATCAGGCGAATGCTGTCGCGGTTCAGCCGGACGGCAAGATCGTGGTCGCGGGCTCGACCGGGACCGGTGGCTTCGTGCCGGTCGCGATGGTCGCTCGCTACAACGCGAACGGCAGTCGCGACGCCAGCTTCGGGCCGCCGCCGCACGGGTTCCGAATCCAACAGGTGTGTCTATCTGGTAGCTGCGGACAGGCTGAGGCAGACGCCGTTGCCGTCATGCCGAACGGCGACATCGTCGTCGCGGGTGTGGCAGTCAACAACGCCGCGTTCTTCGTGATGCGGCTGACGCCGTCCGGGGCGCTCGACTCGAGCTTCGCGGGGTCGGCCGGCAACCCCAGTGGGATCGACGCGTTCCAACTCGGGGCCGTCATGACCGGATACCACGTCGGCGGCGTGGCGGTACAAGGCGACGGCTCGATCGTCGTTGATGGCACCTACAACAGCCCACAGCAGGGGTTCATCGCTCGCGTGGTCAGCAGCGGCGGCGCGCTTGATACCGCCGGTTGGAACTTTCCGAACGGATACACGACATAGGCGTCACTGACCAGTCTCTCCGCGCTGACTCTCCAGCCAGGCGACGGCAAGGCAGTCGCCCGTCGGCACGGACGGCACGAAGGTGATGATCGCGCGGTTCACCTCCGGGGCAGTGGGGGCCGGGAATCCGGACCTGTCCTTCAATGCATCTGGGATCACCGAGGCCGAGGTAGGCGCGGGTCCCGATACCGGCGCCGCTCTCGTCGCGACCACCGGCGGGCGGCTGATCGTGGCCGCCACCGACCAGACGGGCACGAGCGCCGGGATCGGCCTGTTCCAATTCCTGCAGTCGAACGGCGCGCTTGACACGAGTTTCGCCGGCACCGGCATGGAGCGGGTAGCTCTCCCAGGCGGCGATGCCGGGACGGCGACGGCGCTGACCCTCGACAAGGCGGGGAAGCTCGTCGTGGCGGGGCAGGACACAAAGACGCATCACACGTTCGTCGCGCGGCTCTCGGCTGCGGGGGCGCTCGACGGATCGTTTGGCACCGGCGGCTTCTCGATTCCGACGATCGGGACGACCGATGGCGCTCAAGCAGTCACCACAGACTCTGCCGGGAACCCGGTGATCGCAGGCTTCGGGACGCCAACGGGCGCACCTGACACCGACGCGATGACCGCCCGGCTGCTCGGGAGCACCCCTCCTCTGTCGGGCGGCGGAGGAGGCGGCGGAGGGGGCGGCCCTCCCGGCACGGCGCCGATCCTGTCCCACGTCGCGCAGACACACGCCACATGGCGCGGAGGCCCGGCGCTCGCGGTAATCACGAGAGCGACTCACCCGAGGCATCGGCACAGAGCACCGATCGGAACGACCTTCTCGTTCACCCTCAACGAATCCGCAAACATCTCATTGGTGTTCGTGCAACAGGAGCCGGGCAGACGCGTGCATGGCAAGTGCGTGGTGCAGACCAAGCGCAACAAACGCAAACCCAGCTGCAGACGCCACGTGCAGCGCGCAACGCGCATGCTGGCGGGCCATGCCGGCCTGAACAGCGTCGCGTTCGAGGGTCGCCTCAACCCGATCGTCAGGCTCCCACTCGGCCGCTACACCCTTATGATCACCGCGACCGCGGCCGGCAAGCAGTCGCCCTCGAAATCGCTCAGTTTCACGATCGTGCGCTGACCGGCGTTTGCACGATCGCGCCGGAGTGTGGCGCGAGCACCGCCGATCGAGGGCAGGGCCGTGCACCCGTCGTGTCGAACGTGACGACGTGGACGAGCGGAGTGCCAAGTGGGAGCAACGATTCACGATCCCAGTGATCGTCGGTGCTCTCGCGACCGTTCCGCTACTGATCCTCGAGCAGAACGCTCACCATGAGCCACTGAGATCGATCGCGTACATCGGGGACTGGGTGGTCTGGTCGGTCTTCGCGCTCGAGCTGATCGTGATGCTTGCGGTGGTGCCGTCGCGGTGGCAGTACATCCGCGAGCACCCGATCGATATCGCAATCGTCCTGTTGACGCCGCCGGTTCTGTCGCGCGCGCTTCAGTCCTTCCGAGTGTTCCGTGTGCTGCGCCTCCTGCGTCTTCTGCGCCTCGGCCCATTGATCCGGCGAGCGTTCTCGCTCGAGGGATTGCGGTACGCGACACTGCTTGCTGTCGTGATGCTTGTGGGTGGGGCCGAGGCGTTCGCGTCGGCGGAGAACGTTTCGCTCGGAGACGGGATCTACTGGGCGCTGGGGACGATGACGACGGTCGGCTACGGCGACATCACTCCGAAGACGCCGACGGGCAAGATCATTGCGTGCACGCTGATGGTGGTCGGTATCGGGTTCTTTGCGCTGATCACGGGGGCGATCGCGCAGCGCTTCCTGGCAACCGACGTTGAGGAGATAGAGACTGAGGAGAAGGAGATCCTCGAGCACATCCGGGCTCTCGGCGAGCGGCTCGCGACGCTCGAGGCGTCCGTGCGGAGGCGCGAGCAGCCTCCGAGCTCCTGACCCAGCGTTCCGACGCGCCGTAACGAACGGCGCGGTCTTCAACGATGCCTGTGACGCGCGGTTAGCCGTACGCCAACCGTCGACCCGCTCGGCAGCACGGTGCCGGGCTGGAGCCGCTGAGACCCGACCACCAGCGGAGCGAGCGCGTGTCCCTTCCGAGCACGCGGTCTCACGATCCTTCCCAACCGGCAGTTCGCGGCGGCCAGAAGCCTCCGCGCGGTCGCGAGCGTCTTGCCCTTGAGCTTCGGGACCTTGCAGGTGGGCGGCGTGCCGCCACGACCGCCCGGTCCGGTCGTGCCGCATTGTGCTGCCGTCCCGGCGCAGAAACTTCCGGCGCCGGTGCTCGGCGCGTGCACCGGGTCCCCTGAATACGCGGCGGTGAGCGGCTGCGCACCGGGCCCCGAGGACGCGGCCGCGACGGTGCAGGACGCGCCGCCGCCGGGCCTCGGCGTGAGCGTGCATGAGTTCCCGCCGGAGAAGTACGACGAGCCGCCGCCACCGAACACGATGTTCCCGGTCGCGATCGACGTCGATGCGGAATCGCTGACCATCGCGGTGCAAGCACTGACGCTCCCGACCGCGAGGCTTGGCGGGTTGCAGCTGACGGTTGTGTGGGTCGCGTCGATCGCGGAATCAATCGCGACGCCCCAGGGCCCGCCGGTGTCGCTGATGAACGTCGGCTGGACATTGGTCGCCCCGGGTGAGCCGACCGTCGCGCGGCCGATCGCGCCGGCGGTGTGGTCAACCCAATAGAGCTCGTTCCCATCGGTCGCGACTCCGGTTGGGTATGTCAGACCCGACACGTAGTTCTCGTCGAGGCCGGTGCCGTTGACCCGCTCCCGGCCGATCACGCCGTCGGGAGTGGGGTTGCCGAGGATGTTCTCGGTCCAGTAGACGTAGCCATTCGCGGCGGCCAGCGATGTGCCTGCGAACCCGCTGATAGAAGTGAACACAGTTGGAGCAGGGCTTCCGGCCGACGAGACGCTCATGATCTGCGCGCTCTCCCCTACGTACAGGACGCCGCCGTACGCCGTGATCCCGAAGGGCGCATGGCCACTGCCCATGTCGATGAAGTGGGCAACCGCGGCTGACCCGTCGACACGCACGCGGCCGATGTAGCGGGTGCCGTCAGTCCAGTAGATGTAGGTGCCATCGGTCGTGACCGCGAACACCACGCCGCTGATCGCGGTGCCGGAGATGAAGTTCGGGTTCGCGCCGCTGCCGTCGAGATTCGCGCGGCCGATCGAGAAGACGCCGGCGTTGTCGTTGGCCCAGTAGATGTGAATCCCGTCGCTGACGATCCCACCGGGCCCCGAGGCGCTAGTGATCAGGGTGCCCGTGACGCCACTACCGTCGTTGTTGGCACGCCCGATCGTCGTGCCCGTCGACGAAGTCCCCGGGCCGTTGTCGGTCCAGTAGACATAGGCGGACGCGATGGGCGCGCAAGCCGCTAGGGCTCCGACCGCGGCGGCGAGCGCGAGCGCGGCCCGCGCCAGCCTCAGGTGTGTCATGCCGACCAACGTGCACTCACGTCCATCCCATACCTCTTACATCGTCCGCTGAGCTTCGGTGCTTGACCCGAGCCGGCTTGCGACCGCGACACGTGAGTCACCCAGCTGCGGGATGGTTCGAGTCGTCTGGAACACTCTGAGCGGTGCGCGCTCGACGCCGCATCTCGAGCCGCCTCAGCGGGGCCGCCTGCCTGGCGTGCGTGGCCTTGATCGGTGCTGGGTGCGGCTCGTCGCACAGAGCGTCAACGAGGCTCGCTGTGCGGACGACCAGCTCGCCCGCCGCGACCGGTCCGACACGATCGACGCCACCGGTGAGGAGACGCAAGCGGTTCGGTCCGATCGCGATCCTCCCCGGCGCGCGCCGCCAAGGCCTGTTCGGCTGGACGCCGGCCGTGACGGTCGGCGGGCAGACGGCGGTGTGGATCTCTCGTGTGAGCGCGTTTCACGAAGCCGGCTTCACGATTACCCTGCTGCGCTTCGATCAGCACCTGGTCAGGCTGGCCCTGCACGCCGGCGGATCGCAGCCGGGCGGGTCTGGCTGGCGGTATGGAGCCTCGATCGCGGGCGGCGAGCGCCGCGTCGTTGTCGTTGCGTTCAACAGCGCGTTCCAGGAGGGCTACGGCGCCGGCGGCTTTGCGGAGGGCGGCCGGGTGGGGTGGAGGCTGAGTCGTGGAGTGGCTTCGGTCGTGATCTACCGAGATGGGATCGCCGATATCGGGCGCTGGCAGCAGACCGTGCCGGCCGCGGGGCGGGCGGTCGAGGCAGTCAGGCAGAACCTCGGCCTGCTGATAAGCGCCGGTCGCATCGCGTCCACGGTCGACACGTGCATCAAGGTGTGCTGGGGTGACCCGCTGCACGAGCAGCCGATCGTGGCTCGGTCGGCGCTGGGGATCATGCCGGGTGGCGATCTGGTGCTGGCAGCCGGGCACGACCTGTCGGTGCGCGCGCTGGCGCAGGCGATGGCCGGCAAGGGAGTCGTTCGCGCGATGGAGCTCGACATCAACCCGCGGTGGGTGGCCATCTATCTGTACGCGCATTCCCGGCATCGCGCCGCACCGGTCGCGATCCCGCTCGTGCCCGGACAGAGAGGCATCCCCGGCGACTTCCTCACGCCCTACTTTCGCGACTTCTTCACGATCCTCGCGCGCCGGCGATGAGTTCCGCGCCCGACGTCGGCAGGACGGCGCACCACGCCCCGCGAGTGGTTGGAGGCGGGCGCTCTCGGGGACGATCCGGTTGATGCCCGCATTCCCCGAGTCGCTGGTCTCGCGCGCTGACGCGATCGCGGGCGCGGGGGTCGAGGAAGCGGTGCGGCGCAAGCACCGGTTTCGCCTGCGGCGCCTGGGGCATGCCGATGCCCTGGCGCCGCCCGACGCCCGCATCTGGGCGGCCGGCGATCCGGAGCCGCGGGAGGGATGCTCACTGGACGTCCTGGTGGATGGTGCGGAGGCGTTCGGAGTGATTGTCGCGGCGATTGAGCAGGCGCGGGAGTTCGTCCACATCGCGGGCTGGCACGTCGCCCCGCACCTCGAGCTGGTGAGGGGCGAACGGCCGCGCGTTCTCGGAGCGCTCCTGGCCGAAGTGGCGCAGCGGATCGACGTCAGGGTGCTTGTGTGGGCCGGTGCCCCGGTGCCCATCTTTCATCCCACGCGCGGCGAGGTCCGCCGCGCCGTCGAGCGGTTGAAGCGCGGCACCAAGATCCGTTGCGAGACTGACCCGCGCGAGCATCCGTTTCACTGCCACCACGAGAAGATCGTCGTGGTCGATGGAGAGGTCGCGTTCGTCGGCGGGATCGACATGACCGACCTGGCCGGCGATCGATTCGACGTGTCCGAGCATCCAGCGCGTCGTCGCCTCGGGTGGCATGACGTCACGACGAGGATCCAAGGCCCGGCTGTGCGAGACGTCGCAGACCACTTCGCGTTGCGCTGGGAGGAGCTGACCGGAGAGGAGCTCGTAGCCCGGGCCGCCCCGTCGCCGGCCGGACAGACACGGGTCCAGGTCGTGCGCACGATCGCGGATGGCATGTACCGGAGGGTGCCCCGTGGCGAGTTCCGCGTCCTCGAAAGCTACGTGCGCGCGATCCGCCAGGCCCGGCGCTTCATCTACCTCGAGAACCAGTTTCTGTGGTCACCGGGGATCGTCGCGCTGCTCGCGGACAAGCTGCGCTCCCCGCCTTCCGAGCGCTTCCGGATCGTGATCCTGCTCCCGGCGAAGGCAAACAACGGCCAGGACGACACGAGTGGTCAGCTATCAGTTCTGGTGGCGGCCGACGACGGCAACGATCGGTCTCTGGCCGCGACGATCCGCTCTCTCAGCGGCGGCCGAGACGACCCTCTCTACGTACATGCCAAGGTTGGGATCGTGGACGATCGCTGGCTGACGGTCGGGTCGGCAAACCTGAACGCGCACTCACTGATGAACGACACCGAGATGAATGTCGTGACCGACGACCCCGAGGTGGTGCGGATGACGCGCCTGCGCCTCTGGGCGGAGCACCTCCAAGTCGCCGCCGAGACGATCGCCGCCGAGGATCCCGCGACGGCGATTGATGAGCGCTGGCGCCCGATCGCCCTCGAGCAGCTCCGCCGCCTCAGGGACGGCGCCCCGGCGACGCACCGCCTCCTGGCGATGCCCGGCATGTCGCGACGCTCGCGCAGGCTGCTCGGCCCGCTTGTCGGCCTGATCGACGACGGGTGAGCGGTGCGCCGGTCGCTCGCTACGTCACGCGTGTGACGAGCCGTACGGGTACCACCAGGACTTGGGCTCGATCCGCGTCTCCATGTGGACGTGCTTGGTTTCCTGGAATGCCTCGAGGCCCTCGCGGCCGAGCTCGCGGCCGATTCCCGACTGCTTGTACCCGCCGAACGGTCCTGCGTCATTGTCGGTGAGCGGATCGTTGATCCAGACGGTGCCGGCCTTGATCTCGCGCATGCACCGAACGGCTGTCGCCAGATCGCGCGTGTAGACGTTCGCACCGAGGCCGAACCTCGTTCCGTTGGCGAGCGCGATCGCCTCGTCGAGGGATGCGACCGGGACGATCGGGGCGACCGGGCCGAATGTCTCTTCGACGAGCAGCTCGGTGTCCGCCGAGGCCCCAGTCACGACCGTCGGCGCGAGGAAGTGACCGTGCTCCTGTCCGCCGCGGTCCCCGCCGCAGGCGATCGTCGCACCGGCCTGCACCGCGCGGTCCAGCTGATCGATCACCTTGCCGCGTTGGATGTCCGAGACCATCGGGCCGACATCGGTGCCAGGATCGAGCGGATCGCCGAGAACCAGCGCACTGGTGCGGTCGACGAACGCGTCCAGATAGTCGTCGTACGCATCGCGGTGCACATAGAACCGCTCCGCCGAAGTGCAGACCTGACCGGCGTTCAGGTACGCCGCCCACACCCCCCGCGCGCAGCGACATCGAGCGCCGCTGGGTCCGAGGCCACGTCGGCGCAGACGATGAACGGGTCCTTGCCGCCGAGCTCGAGGTTGATGCGCGCGAGCCGCTGTGCGCACACCGATGCGATCTTCTGCCCGGTGGCGACCGAGCCCGTGAACGCCACGCAATCCACTCGCTCGTCGGCGACCAGCGCCGCGCCGATGGCGCCGTCGCCGGCGACGACGTTGACCACACCAGCGGGCATGTGGTCGAAGCACTCGAGCGCCTGGAGCGTGGCCAGCGGGGTCACCTCCGATGGCTTGCACACCGTCGTGTTCCCCGCAGCCAAAGCGGGCGCGAGCTTCCAGGCCAGCAGCAGCAGCGGATAGTTCCACGGCACGATGCATGCCACCACGCCCATCGGCTCCTTCATCACGAGCGCGAGCTGAGTCGGCTCGATCGGGGGAATCAGCCGGCCCGCCGAGTCCCGTCCGACCTCGGCGTAGTAGTCGAACGCCGCCGCCGTCCAGCCGATCTCGTCCCGGTTCTCGACCAGCGGCTTGCCGCCCTCGATTGTCATCGTCTTGGCCAGCGCGTCGGTGCTGTTCCGCAGGCGCGCGGCGACTTCGTGCAGCATCTCGGCTCGCTCAACCGCTGGAGTCGATGCCCACGTGCCGCGTGCCTCCGATGCTGCCGCGACGGCCGCGTCGAGCTGCTCCGCGGAGGCGCTCGGTACCCCATCGATCGTCTGCTCGGTGTACGGGTTCTCGACCTCGAGTACCGCACCGTCACCGGCGACGCGCTCCCCGCCGATCAACAATTGCGCCTGACTCATCCGCCCTCCGGTCCCGTCGCTTTCCCCCTGACGCGCCGGATTGTTACACGGTGCGCTCGGCCCGAAGCGCACTACTCGCAATCAGATCGTGCCGGTCAGCACCAGCGTTCCGATCACGAGGAGCACGAGAGCCGTGATCGCATTGCCCCAGCGATCGATCCAGTTGGCGTGCAGCTGGTAGCCGCCGAACGTCGCGAGCAGCGTCAGGGCCACGATCGTCGCGATCGTGACCACGGCGAAGGCGAGTAGCGATCCGACGGCGGTGCCGGCGCCAACGGCAGCGGCCGCAAGGAACACCGGAAGGATCGTGAGGTCGGGCGACGCGGCTGCACCGAACGGGACCATGATCGCCGACAGCTCGCGCGCGCGCCCGAGGCCGCGGCGTCCCGTGCCGCGCGGATCCACGTGTTCGGGCTTGTCATCGTCGTGCGCGTGGTCGTGGGAGCCGTGGCCGTGTCCGCTCAGCTCGAGGGCCAGAAACCCAATCCCGGTCGCGATCAGCACCGCGCCGACGATCGTGTTCTGCGCGTGTTCGACGGTTGAGCGGAACTGAAGCCCGATCGCGACGATCACCCCCCCGAGCAGGACCGAGACGAGCACGTGCGCGACCCCCGCCAGGCCGGAGAGGCGGGCGACTCTGCCGATCGGATAGCGGCGGGTGCGGCCGAGCACCGCGAGCGGGACCCAGTGGTCGGGCAAGATCGCGTGACCGAACCCGACACCCGCCGCGGCGGCAATCAGCGCTGGCGTCGTTGCGCTCACAATCGCGCCTCTGTTTGCACGTCAATCAAGCTTGATCGTGATCTTGGTCTGGGCGCCTCCGACCACGTACGTCGCCTTGCCATGCGCATGGGCTAGGGAGCCTAGACGGATGACGGTGCCCACCCACGCGGCAGGTGCTCGATTCGTGCGCCAGTGCTCCCGACTATGATCGCGGTGATGCCCCTCGCCCCCGGCACGCACCACCTAGGCCCGGCCGACGGCAGCCTGCGGGTGCATACCTATCGCGAAGGCGTGGCGCAGAAGGTCGGGCATGACCTGATCATCGATGTCCGGGAGTGGCGCGTCACCTTCGATGTGAAGGAG
>CATPBV010000344.1 GCA_955652345.1 uncultured Solirubrobacteraceae bacterium
GAGCAGGTATCCGAGAACGGCGCCGTGGTTCTCACCGTAGAGAAGCTCGAAGCGACGCCGTCGATCCTCCAATTCGCTCATCACACCCCACATGTCCGCCGAGCGGTCAACATTTCAGCGAGGGCGAGCCGGTAGGGCCGGGCTCGGGGGGCTTGCCCTCGGTCGGCTCGGCCAATTCCAGCTGCCACCAGCCGACGTCCCACCAGGCTCCCATCTTCCATGCGACGCGCTTGTAGGTCCCAACGGGAATGAACCCGCATGCCTCGTGGAAGCCGACGCTGGCCTCGTTTGGCAGCGTGACGCCTGCGCACGCGACATGGAATCCCTGAAGGCGCAGGAGGCCGAGTAGCTCGCCGTACAGGGCTCGCCCGATGCCGCGGCGATGGTGCTCCTGGGGGACGTACGCGGTCACATCGACAGCCCACCGGTAGCCGGCGCGCTCGCGATGAGCGGAGGCGTACGCGTACCCCGTGACGGTGCCGTCAACCACCGCCACAAGCCAAGGATGAGTGCGGATGACGCGGAGCATCCGATGTTGGAGCTCGTGCTCGTCAGGTGGCTGTTCTTCGAGGGAGATAACGGTGCCGCTGACGTACGGCGCGTAGATCGCCGCGCATTCAGCCGCATCGAGGGCCGGGTCGGCGTGGCGTATCAGCACCAGCGGGATTCTGCCCGGCGCGTGCAGCCATCGGTTCCTGCTGAGCAGGCCAGCTTGCGGCGCAGGCGGCACAATCCCGCTTGCTGTGACCCTCCAGACCCTCACCGACGAACAGCATGCGTTCGTCGAGGCGATCCGCGACTTCGCCCGGCGCGAATGCGGCACCCGTGAGCAGCGCGACGCGTTGACCGAGCACGGCCGCGAGCCCCACAACCAGCAGTTATACGAGAGGATCGCCGAGCTCGGGTGGCTGGGAGTGGCGATTCCGGAGGCCTACGGCGGGTCGGGCGGCGGCGCCGTCGAGCTATGCCTGCTGTGCGAGGAGTTCCCCAGGGGGTTGATACCGATGGGGTTCTTCCCGATCAGCATGATGACCGCCCGTCCGGTGGAGCGCTTTGCCAGCGAGGAGCTCAAGCAGGAGATCCTCGGCGGGATCGTCCGCGGCAATGTCGAGGCGATCGCGATGTCGGAGCCGGAGGCCGGCTCGGATGTCGGCAACCTCTCATGCCGGGCAGATCGCGTCGACGGCGGGTACGTGCTGAACGGCCAGAAGACATGGATCACGGGGGCTCATGTGGCGTCGCACATCCTTGTGGTCTGCCGCACGAAGCGCACCGACGACAAGCACGAGGGACTATCGATGATCTCGATTCCTAGGGGCACCGACGGCGTCGAGGTGCGCGGGATCGAGACGATGGGGGGGCGCGAGGTCAACGACGTGTTCCTGACCGACTGCTACGTGCCGGCCGAGCGGCTCGTCGGTGAGCAGGATCGGGCGTGGACCCAGCTGATGGCCGGTCTCAACAACGAGCGGCTGATCATCGCCGCGCAGGCGCTCGGCATGGCCGAGCGCGCGCTCGATGACGTGCTTGCCTACGTCAAGGAACGCAAGCAGTTCGGCCGTCCGATCGGCAGCTTCCAGGCGCTCCGCCACCGCCTGGCGGACCTGGCCACCGAGGTCGAGGCGACCCGGCTGCTGGTGTACGGGGTTGCGGCGAAGGTCGACACCGACCCGCGCGCGATGCTCCCGCGGGAGGCGTCGATGGCGAAGCTGAAGGCGACCGAGCTGGCCAAGAAGGCGACGCTCGAGGGAATGCAGATGATGGGTGGTTACGGGTACGCGGTCGAGTACGACATGGAGCGTCAGGTGCGGGTTGCGCTCGTGACCACGATCTACGGCGGGACCAGCGAGATCCAGCGGGAGATCATCGCGAAGGCGCTGGGGTTGTAAACAGCCTCAATGAAGGAGGGGGATTCGTCGTGCGATCGCGCTCTTATTCCACGTGGCCGCCAAGAATCGTGTGCATGACGCGTCACGGCACGTGTCCGTCGGCAAGCGTGACGTGTCATGCACAAATGACGTGCGTAACACGGCAGGCAACGCCGCGGACACGGAGCGTGACGTGTCATGCACACGGGTGCCCGTCGATCTCGCGGTCATCCGCCTCGCCGGCACCCAGAACAGGATCATCACATGGCCGCAGCTACTCGAGACGGGCCTCTCGCGCCGCGCCGTAGCCCACCGCGTCGCGACCGGCCGCCTGTACTGGGTTCATCGTGGTGTCTACCTGCTAGATCCTCCCGAGACCGCGGCCCGGATCTCACTCCTCGCCGCTGCAGTCATCGCGTGCGGACCCAGCGCGGTGCTGAGTCACTATGCCGCCGCGGAGGTCTGGGGACTTCTGCGGCCAGAGCCCCGAGACATCGACGTGACCGTCGTGGGACGCAATCCCGGGAGCCGTACCGGCATCAACCTTCCCCGGCCGGCGATGCTGGATGATCGGGACGTCAGAACGCACTCCGGTCTGCGGGTCACCGCACCAGCCCGAGTCGCGCTCGAGCTGGCGACGGATCTAGATGCAGGGCGCCTAGAGGAGCTACTCGCTCGTGCCAGGGTCGAGCATGCAACCGCAGACGCCGACCTGGCCGCCACCCTTCATCGGTATCCCGACTATCCGGGCGCCGGCATTCTCAGGGCGGCACTACTGCGCGCCGAAGGCCCGTCGCTGACGCGCTCACAAGCGGAACGGCGGCTGCTCGATCTGATCCGCCGGGCCGAGCTGCCACCACCTGCGACCAACGTCCGCACCGGCCGCTACGAGGTCGACTTCCTGTGGCGCGACGCGCAGCTTGTTGTGGAGGTCGACGGTTACGCATTCCACCGTGACCGAGCAGCCTTCGAGCGCGACCGCCGGCGCGACGCCGCGCTGATGGCCGCAGGCCTGCGCGTCATGCGCTTCACCTGGCGCCAGATCGTCGACGAACCATTGCCGGTCGTCGCTCGAATCGCACAGGTGCTCGGCGGATAGCGGCGCAATTCGCGAGTACCATCCCGCGATGGCGCGCCCAATCGTCCTCGGCGTGGCCGGCGACTCCGGCTCGGGCAAGACGACGCTCACGCGCGGTCTCATCAGGGTGATGGGCGACGAGTCCGTCACGCGGATCAGCGCCGACGACTACCACCGCTACGAGCGACGCGAGCGCCGGGCGATCGGGATCACGCCGCTTCACCCGGACGCCAACCATCTCGACGTCCTGACCCAGCATCTGACGCACCTTCGCCGCGGCGAGCCGGTCCTGAAGCCGCGCTACGACCACCGCGACGGCAGCCTCGGCCGCCCGGAATACGTGCGTCCGGGTAGGTTCCTGGTGATCGAGGGGCTGCTCAACTTCCACACCGAGCGGCTCCGCACGGCTCACGACATCCGTGTGTTCCTCGCTCCCCCCGAGGATCTGCGGCGGGCTTGGAAGCTCAAGCGCGACTGCACCCGACGCAGCTACACGACCGACGAGGTGCTGCACGAGCTCGACCTTCGCGAACGCGACGCGGCGCGCTACATCCGCCCGCAGCGTGCGCATGCGGACATCGTCGTCGCCTTCGGGCCGAGCGCGACGGCGGATCCCTCGCACCTCGATGCCGAGGTCCTGCTGCGCGACACGCTCCCGCATCCCGACCTCTCTCCGCTGCTGGGCAGCGACCGGAACGGGCCGACGCTCGAACAGCGCGAGCGCGACCTGGTCCTGCGGATCCCGGGATCGATCGAGCCCGAGCACGCGGCCGAGCTCGAAGAAGCGGTGTGGGCGCGGATGAGCTTCGCCAACCACCTACGAGTTCACCGGCTCGGTGAGTTCACCGCTGGCACCGACCTCCACCGCTCGGACTCGCTTGCCCTCGTGCAGCTGCTGGTGCTCTATCAGCTGGTCTGGGCCCGGGCCACGTCGATAAGCGGTCATCGGCCTGAGCGCGAGCAGCCGCCGGCGATCACCGGGGCTGATTCGGCACTCCACGTATAACAGCGCATGGCCGTCACCGTCACGCAGCTCGTTGCGTTTCTCACAGTCGTGCGCCGAGGCTCGGTCACCGCCGCGGCCGAGGAGCTCGTCGTCACTCAGCCCTCGGTGTCCGCCGCGATCGGCGCGCTCGAGCGGGAGCTCGGCGTGACGTTGATGGAGCGCTCCGGGCGGGGCCTTCGCCCGACGGCCGCCGGCAAGCTGTACGCGCCATACGCGGCCGACGTGCTGGGGCTTCTCGAACAGGGCGCACGGGCCGCCCGCGAGACGGGCGGCGACGAGCAACGCACGCTCAGGATCGGCGCCGTTACAACCGCGGGCGAGCACCTCGTCGCACCGCTGCTGCGGACCTTTCGCGAAGGGCACGGCGACCTCGAGATCACGCTCCATGTGGGTAACCGCGAGGACGTGTTCAAGCGACTCACTGCACGGGAGGTGGATGTCGCGATCACCGGCCGGCTCCCCGAGGACTCGGCGCTCTACGGGCGGCCGTTCGCGCCGAACGAGATCGTGCTGATCGCCGCTCCGGGGGATCCGCTCGCACGGGGCCGGACCGTCGCGGTGCAGGAGCTCGCAGGCAAGCCATGGCTGATGCGCGAGCCGGGCTCGGGAACGAGAACACTGTGCGAGGAATACCTGGTCGCCAACGAGCTGACGCCGAGGATCCTCACGCTTGGCTCCAATGGCGCGATCAAGCAGGCGGTGGCCCTGGGGTTGGGGCTCGCCCTGCAGCCCCGCTGCGCCGTTCAGCTCGAGCTCGAGCTCGGGATGCTCGCGACGATCCGGCCACGAGGCGGTCTACCTCAGCGCGCCTGGTACGTGGTTCGCTCCGCCGTCGGCCCGGTGCGCGAGGAGGTCACGGCGTTCATGGACTTCGCCGAGTCGCGAGCCGCCCAGCACGCGCTGGCGCGCGCGCTCGCGAGCTGAGCACGAGCCGGCTCAGGCGGCAGTCAGAACTCGCTCGGTCGAGAGCACCAGGTCGAGCGCCGCGAGCACCCGATCGGCGACCTCGACCCGGGCGTTGTGACCCATCAGCCCGATTCGCCACATCGACGGCGCGGCGGGGCCGAGACCACCGCCGATCTCGATTCCATACTCGCGGAGCATGCGGGTCTGCACATGCTTGCCGTCGATGCCATCGGGGACCAGCACGGCGGTGAGCGGCGCCAGCTGCCGATCGAAGTCGGCGAGCAGCTCGAGCCCCCGCGCGGAGAGCTTGGCCTGGAGAAAGCGGCCCGCCTGCTCGTGGCGTCGCCAGCGCTCCTCGAGGCCCTCGAGCGCCAGCCCGCGCAGGGCCTCGTGCAGCGCGTAGAGGTGGAGGATCGGGGCGGTGTGGTGATACACGGCTGGACGTTCCACCCAGTAGCGCTCGAGCTCCAGCAGGTCGTAGGTGAACGGAACCGGCGTGCGCCGCTGCCGGATCCGCTCGAGCGCCCGTTCGGAGACCGCGATCGGCGACATTCCCGGAGGCGCCCCGAGGCACTTCTGCGTGCACGAGAACGCGTAGTCGATTCCCCAGGCGTCGAACTCCACCTCGATACCTCCCAGCGAGGTGACGCAGTCGGCCATCAGCAGCACGTCGTGGCCGCGGAGCGCTTCGCCGAGCTCTCGGAGCGGATGCTCGACGCCGGTCGACGTCTCGGCGTGGACGACGGCCAAGAGCCGGGCATCGGGATGGTCGTCGAGCGCGTCGAGCAGGCGGTCGTTCTCGACGTACTCGCCCCAGTCCGCCTCGACGGGTACGACCCGCGCCCCGCAGCGCCGCGCGAGCTC